>CAMPJQ010000420.1 GCA_946886925.1 uncultured Terrimonas sp. | reverse complement strand
TGGCAAGACTGAATACGCCAATGCTCATAAGCCTGGTAAACAATCCAAACATAAAAAGTAAACCCACAATGCCTTCGATAATCGTGAAAGCGGCCATTGCCCACCACAGGCTTTCAGGATGAGTTACCAGGTACTCTATTACGGGTTTTATACCTAATGCATTAGGCAAAAAATGATTGAATTTTTCCCCGATATAACCGGCTCCATCGGGATCTAATTTGTTTTCCAAAACCAATCTCCGCCAAAAAGCGGAAAAATAAGTCCAGCCCGTAACCAGGCGCAACGCCATCGTAAACAAGCCAGCCATCATAAACGCAGAGGGGTTATTATTATTATTATTCATGTGCGATTGATTTAAATGATTCTCCGGGGCTGTTTAAAAAGTAATATTTTGCCACAAAGTCTCTACGACACTGAGAAAAATAAAACCTGAAGACCAGGACTTTGTGCCCCTGCTTGCCGGCAGGCAGGTTTGAGTCTTAGTGGCATATCTTTTATACCGACCCTTTTGAAGACAGCCTCATAAAAATGAATTAAGCCTTATGCTTATTACAATAAAAAATTGATGAAGTATGCAGAATGATTAAACACGTATGTTCCTGTGATAAAGAAACAGGGGAATACGGTTGCTGAATGAAGTGCTGACAAAAAAATAATCTTGCTTGTTTTGAAAGCCCGGGATAAGCATTAAAGGAATTGCTGCCAGCAAAACAATTAAGAAAGGAAATACATTTTTAATGCCTGCCGGCACTGCAGCGTCGTTTAATCCGCTCAAAGAAGTGCAGTTATTTACCATATTGATTTTAGACGCACTTTCTGACGAAACAGGAAGGTTCAATGTAACTTTAACTGCTCTTTTTACCTGGCACGACAGCAAAAAAGCCAGCATAAATGCCACGCATGTAAAAACAACCTTGAGCGTAGTATGTAAATGAGTTCTGCTAATTATTTTGTGTTTTTACAAGGATACAACTTATTTAATTTTTTGCTCCTGAAGGTTTGTTAAATATAAAAACACGCAGGTTGATTTATTTCTTTAATGAACGCTGCAAAATATTTTTTCTATGCAATATGCCCCACTTCTTTAATGATTCAATCACTTCGTTAAGCGATTTACTGTGTGGTGTTAAGGCATAAGTAACTTTAACAGGATAAGCGTCTTCCACTGTGCGCTTTACAAGCCCGTTTATTTCCAGGTCGCGCAGTTCCTTGGACAGCATTCTGTCGGTAATTCCGTGAACTTCTTTCGATATTTCCCCGAAACGCTTTTCGCCGAAGGTTAACGCTACAATGATGGGAAGTTTCCATTTTCCATTCAAAACATCTAATGCATCCCGTATGGGGCGCAACATTCCTACACATTCAGAGTGTACGGTTTCAGCCGGTTTTTTCATTGTTTTTTGCATGACTATCATAAAGTATAGTGCTATACATTCGTATAGTACTTACAAAGGTATAGTAAATAAGGGTAAATTTGCATTATCAAACTGAAAAAAAAGCAATCAGCTTTGTTGTCTGAGATTATCGCAGGGCTGCTTTTGAACAAACGTTCTGACAAACAACAGATTGCGGAAACTCAGAAAAAATTAAAGCTTAAATGTATAACAATAAAGCAATTACCATGACCATCAAAAGAAAATTAATTGACGTTCAAACGCCTCAGCCACGCCCGGGATTTTTAGGGGCAGGACATACCGCCCGTGCTGTTGTTCAGGCCAACTACATACAAAGTGACCCCTTCATTGTACTAATGGATGATATGCTTGATAAAAAAGATGAAGTACCGGTGGGCGGACCACATCCACACGCCGGATTCGAAACCGTTAGTTTGTTGATTGAGGGCGAAATGGGCAGCGGCGCCCATAAAATGGAAGCCGGCGGTTTGCAGATAATGACTGCGGGCAGTGGCGTTGTTCACACAGAAACCATTGAAAAGAAGGCGAAAATGCGTCTTATGCAGTTGTGGTTAAATCTCCCAAAAGATAAAAGATGGACAATGCCAAAACTGCAGGATCTACCATTGAAAAATGTTCCAAAAGTATCCGAAAACGGATTGAGCATAAGGATTTACAGCGGTTCATTTGCAGGTGTTTCCTCACCTGTATCCAATTATGTTCCCCTGATACTTGCCGACATTCAAATGCACGCGGGTACATCAACGTTGCAAAATATCCCGGCATCATTCACTAGTTTTTTATATGTACTGGAAGGAAGCGTAAAAGCAGGTGACGATAATCAAATCATTGATCAAAACCAGGTGGGCTGGCTGGATAAGTATACCGAAAACACTTCAAGCGAGTTAAGGTTGACTGCCGGTGATGCCGGAGCTCGGTTTCTTTTGTATTCAGCACAACCGCAAGGCGATCCTATCGTTTCTCACGGACCTTTTATTGGAGACAGCAATGAAGATATTTCAAGACTATACAGCGAATACCGGCAAGGCAAAATGAAAGACATTTCATTTTTTGCCAGCGCCAGCCAATGAACAAAACGGCTGCCGTTAAGGTGAAAGTGTTTACCAAAACGGAGACAAACAAAATTTTCTCCCCCTCCGGCAAGCCTGCGCGCAGTACTACAAAATTTATAAAAACAATTACATACAATTTAAAACAAAAAAAATGACAACAACCAAATGGACAATAGACCCCACACATTCTGAGATCCAGTTTAAGGTAAAACATTTGATGATTTCAACGGTAACCGGGCAGTTTAACCAGTTTGAAGGCAATATCGAAATGGAAGCTGAAGATTTTGTTACAGCAAAAGCGATCTTTACTGCAGATATTAATTCCATCAGTACCAATAATGAACAAAGGGATGCACATTTAAAGAACAATGATTTTTTTGATGTCGAAAATTATCCTCAACTGATTTTTGAAACAGAAAAAGTAGAAAAGATAGATGAGGAAGATTATAAGGTTCATGGAGTGCTCACAATGAGGGGGGTAAGTAAAAACATTGTGCTGGATACTGAATTTGGCGGAATTACAAAAGATCCCTGGGGAAATACCCGCATTGGATTTTCGCTGAGTGGCAAAATAAACCGTAAAGATTTTGGCGTAAGTTTTGGCATGTTTACAGAAACAGGAGGTATTGCATTGGGTGAAGAAGTAAAATTGCTGGCCAATGCGCAGTTTGTAAAACAAGCGGTAGCGGAACCCGCTGTATTATAAAAAACCGGGGGATTAAAATAACATATGAAGCGAAAGAATATACCATATTCCATATTAGAATTGGCCACTGTTTCCAACGGGAGCACCCCGGCAGAAACCTTTGCAAAAAGCCTCCACCTGGCACAGGAGGCAGAAGCGTTTGGCTATCATCGTTTTTGGCTGGCAGAGCATCACAATGCAATTGGTATTGCCAGTTCGGCTACATCGGTGCTCATTGGCTATATAGCAGGTGGAACAAATAAAATAAGAGTGGGTTCCGGCGGCATTATGCTGCCCAATCACTCACCACTTATCGTGGCCGAGCAGTTCGGTACTTTAGGCTCACTTTATCCCAACCGTATTGATCTCGGACTGGGAAGGGCGCCGGGAACAGACCAGGTTACAGCCCAGGCCATTCGCTCAGACAGGATGCAATCGGTGTATAAATTTCCGGAAGAAATAAGTCAGATTCAGCAATATTTTTCCCCGGCAAACAGTGTCGCTAAAGTACGGGTTACTGTTGCAGAAGGGGTGGATGTTCCCCTGTACATTTTGGGCTCCAGCACCGACAGCGCGCATTTGGCGGCAGCAAAGGGACTGCCTTATGCCTTTGCCAGTCATTTTGCACCAACCTATATG
>CAMPJQ010000419.1 GCA_946886925.1 uncultured Terrimonas sp. | reverse complement strand
ATTATATATAATGTACAATTTCTTTTAATCATCGAGTTTAAGCAATACCATGGCAAAGAATTTATTGATAGTAGAATCACCGGCAAAGGCAAAAACCATTGAAAAGATCCTCGGCGAAGATTTTGAGGTTAAAAGCTGCTATGGTCATATCCGCGACCTGGAGAAAAATGATATGGGGATTGATGTGAACAATCATTTTGAACCCCGTTATATTATCCCGGAAGAAAAAGAAAAAGTAGTAAAAGAACTGAAGAGCCTGGCAAAGAAAAGCGGCGAAGTATGGCTTGCAACGGATGAGGACCGCGAAGGAGAAGCCATAAGCTGGCATTTATGTGAAGTGCTGGGATTGGATCCCGCGACAACAAAAAGGATTGTTTTTCATGAAATAACCAAACCTGCTATACAAGCTGCTGTTCGATCGCCACGCACACTGGATATGAACTTGGTAAATGCCCAGCAGGCACGCCGGATATTAGACAGGATTGTAGGATTTGAATTGTCGCCTGTGCTCTGGCGCAAAATGAGCATGCGCAATAACCTCAGCGCCGGGCGGGTGCAAAGTGTGGCGGTGCGTTTAATAGCCGAACGGGAAAGAGAGATCAACGCTTTCAAGAGCATCAGTACGTTTAAAGTAGAAGCTTTATTCGCCGCCAAAGACATCAGCAATAAGCCTGTAACTTTTAAGGCCGAGGGTAACCGTTACACCGGTGCTGATGATGCGGTAAGTTTTTTGCAAGCCTGTGTTGGCGCAACATATACCGTAAGGGACATACAGGTAAAACCCGCCAAAAAATCTCCCGCCGCTCCTTTTACAACTTCTACCCTGCAGCAGGAAGCTTCACGAAAACTAGGCTATTCGGTAAGCCGAACGATGTTACTGGCACAGAAACTGTATGAAAACGGGCATATTACTTATATGCGTACCGACAGTGTAAGTCTGAGTGAAACAGCGGTAAATGATATTTCAGCTAAAATTAAGTCGCAGTACGGCAAGCAATATGTGCAGGTGCGGAAATTCAAAAATAAAAACGAATCGGCACAGGAAGCACATGAAGCTATTCGTCCTACCGCCATGGAAACACTTGCTGTTGACGATGCAGATTGCCGTAAGCTGTATGAACTCGTATGGAAACGCACGATGGCCAGCCAAATGGCAGATGCAGAACTCGAAAAAACGATCGCAAAGATCAATATCTCTACTAATAAAGAAGACCTCACGGCGCAGGGTGAGGTTTTGAAATTTGAAGGATTTTTAAAAGTATACCGCGAAGACCGGGATGAAGAGGATATAAATGAAGATGAAACTACAGAAGGCATGCTGCCGCCCTTAGAAGTAAATCAACAGGTAGAATTTAAGGAAATGAAAGCTGTTGAGCGGTTTTCAAGAGCTGCACCACGCTTTACCGAGGCTTCATTGGTAAAAAAATTAGAAGAGCTGGGCATTGGACGTCCCTCTACCTATGCACCCACCATTTCCACTATTTTAAAACGCGGGTACGTTGAGAAAAGAGATAAAGAAGGCGTTAAAAGAGATTACCGCATAATGCTGCTGAAAGCGGATAAAATAACAAAACTTACTGAACAGGAAACAACGGGTGCAGAAAAATCCAAACTTTTTCCAACCGACCTCGGGCTTGTTGTAACAGATTTTTTGAAACAGTATTTTGATGACATTATGGATTATGGCTTTACCGCCAGGATTGAAGAGGAATTTGATGAAGTAGCGCAGGGAAAGATAAAGTGGAACAAAATGCTGGGCGATTTTTATGCCCCTTTTAAAAAAGATGTAGATAATACTATTGAAACCGCTGAACGCATTAGTGGAGAAAGAGAATTAGGCGTTGATACCCAAAGCGGAAAACCTGTAATAGCCCGCATGGGGCGTTACGGACCAATGGTACAAATAGGCAGTGCAGCCGCAGAGAGTGAAGAAAAGCCCCGGTTTGCTAAATTGAAAGCTACCCAAAGCATTGAAACCATATCGCTGGAAGAAGCGATGGATTTGTTCAAGCTACCACGGAACATAGGTAAATTTGAAGATACCGATGTAACCGTTAGCATTGGAAAGTTCGGACCCTATATAGCGCACGATAAAAAATTCTATTCGCTTGGTAAAGAATTCGATCCTTATAGTATAACGCTGGAAGAAGCGACCCCCATTGTTATTGAAAAAAGAAAAGCCAAAGAAGAAAGAACGATCAAAGTTTTTGAAAAAGAAAAAATACAGGTTTTGCGCGGACCTTACGGTCCTTACCTGAAGCAGGGATTACGCAATTACAAGCTGAGCAAAGAACAGCAGGAAAAAGCGGCAGACATTACGATTGAAGAAGCCCTTAAAACAATAGAGGAGCTTAAGGCCAATCCTCCGAAGAAAACGACAAGGAAGAAAAAAGCATAATTCAGGCTAATGTCATTACTTTTGATATATGCTTAAAACGCTCCAGATATTAGCTGCCAGTTTCCGCCTGGCCTGGCAGGAATTAAGAAATAATAAATTACGTACTTTCCTTTCATTATTTGGAGTAACCATTGGCATCTTTTGTATCATTGGCGTTTTAACAACGGTTGACAGCCTGGAAAGAAATATTAAGGAAGGCATCAACAGTTTAGGTTCCAATACTATTTATATTGATAAATGGGATTATTCAGGAGGCGGGGATGGCGAATATCCCTGGTGGAAATATGTAAAACGCCCTTCCCCCAAATACGATGAAATGCGTTTCATTCGCGCAAAAACGAATGCCATAGATAATATGGCTTTTACGCTCCAGGTTCAGGGACAAAATGTAATACATGAAAAAGATATGATTCAAAATGTTGCTCTGTATGGAGTAACAGAGGAATTTAATGCCATCCAGCCCTTTGAAATTCAATATGGGCGTTATCTAACGCTTTCGGATATGGAAAGAGGATCGGCAAATGGTGTAATGGGTTATGAAAATGCCGCTAAACTTTTTGGTTCAGCCGAAAGAGCGCTGGGTAAAACAATAACAATAAGAAACAAAAGAATAAACATTGTAGGGATAATTAAAAAGCAGGGCAAAAGCCTGCTCGTGAGTGGCTGGAACTTCGATGATTGTGTGATTTTATCTTATCGTTTTTTCAGAACTATTTTTGAAGAGCGCTATTCGAACCCCACCATTATGGCGCAGGGAAAACCCAATGTAACCACTGAAGCATTTAAAGATGAACTCCGCGGAACCTTAAGAGCAGTTCACCGTTTAAGTCCCGGCACGGAAGACGATTTTTCATTAAATGCGGTTAGCGATTTCAGTGATGCCATTACAAAACTGTTTTCCAACGTTAAGTTGGGTGGGTGGCTCATCGGGCTGCTGAGCCTGGTTGTGGGCGCCTTTGGCATTGCCAATATTATGTTTGTAACCGTTAGAGAAAGAACGCCTATCATAGGGTTAAAGAAAGCTATCGGTGCTAAAAGCAGAACTATTTTATCAGAATTCCTGCTGGAGTCGGCATTTATATGCTTTGTGGGAGGCGCCATAGGACTATTATTGGTATTTTTAATGGCTCAGCTTTTAAGTGGCCCCCTTAATTTTAATGTTTATATCTCCTACAATATATTGGCCCTTGCAGTAAGTATTTGTATTGCAATTGGTGTATTGGCCGGAATAATACCTGCTACCATTGCGGCCCGCATGGACCCCGTAGTAGCCATACGGTCTAAATAACCGTGATTTGTATACAAAAACCATGACATTTAAAGCCTTTCTGCCTTAGTATATACCATTAGTATACTATAGCCCTACTTTTTTCGTTATCAAAACAGGACCATTTTAAAA
>CAMPJQ010000418.1 GCA_946886925.1 uncultured Terrimonas sp. | reverse complement strand
ATGGTATTTTGATCTCCCTGAATTTAAAGCAGCGGTTGGGTTTGAATTTCAATTTTACGGAGGAACAGAAGAAAAACAATACCTGCATAAATGCAGCATAACAGAAGTAGTACCGGAAAAAAAACTCACTTATAGCTGGCGGTACGAAGGATATGAAGGCGTTTCCTTTGTAACTTTTGAATTGTTTGCCGAAGGAAATACAACCCGGCTGAAGCTTACACATGAAGGGCTGGAATCATTCCCGTCAACGAATCCCGATCTGGCCAAAGAAAATTTTGCCGAAGGATGGAAACAGATCATTGGCGAATCGCTGAAAACATTTGTTGAAAGGTGACTTCATACAGTTTAACAAAACTGCTGTATAATAAATTCTAATTTGCAGGCGTTTTGTAGCTTAAAAAGTCAAATTCTGCAAATTAGCTCCCATGAAAAAACTTATATACTTATTCGTGTTCTTTTCTGCTACGGCCGTGCTGGCACAAAATAAAAAACCTGCAGCATCCACGGCGTTGCCTAAAATAGCCATCACTATCGGCGGCTATAAGGGAGGCGACATTACTTCGGATATACTGTCACGTATAATTGATTCATCGCTGGTGGCCCGCGATCAAAAGGGAAATAAGTATGCTATTGCCCGTTTCCGTTCTATTTATAAATTTAAAAGCAGCTACGAAGACCCCGATACAGGTGAACGCAAAACAACCGATGACATGCGGGTAAATGATTTTAGCGATACCAATGTAATGTCTGAACTATGGCGTCAAAGCATCAAAGATAATATTGTAAAAGGTGATCAGATGATCCTCGACAATGTGATTGTACAATTGAAAAACGGCACCAAAATACTGGCGCCGGCTATTACATTTAAAGTAATACAATAAAGCTCTTAAAATAGTCCACAGTTGAGGCTAACAAATAAATGACATCAGCGGCTCAGCAGATCCACCGGTAAAATAAATTCCCATAAACCTCTATTCAACACACCTGCTATATCATTGTCCAGTAACCGGCTGTAGCGCACGCCAAAACTTACAGGCTGCTGGTTCCACCATTTGGTATCAAAAAAAATTTCTGCTCCCGTACTCCTGAATGAAAAAACATCACCCGTACGCAAACTTTTGGCCTGTGCATAATCAAAAAACAGGTTTGCTCTTATGCGCATAAAATAAACGAGCTGTGCAAAACCCCAATCTGGATAAAACAATGGAAAATGGTAGTTGGCACTCCCCTTCCACATTCTTGGCGCATCAACACTATTATACCCGCGGGCAAAAGGAAAATTATTGGAAAACCGATATTGATCCGCTGTATCGCGTGCCTGGAAAGCCCCGCTGAGCACAAGGCTGTGATTGATACCAATACCCGGAAAATATAATGATCCCGATGCCAGCAACTGACTGGCACTATAATCATTAATAACCCTGCGGTACCTCACCAAAAAACTTTGAGCGAAATGCGGATTGATGTGCTGCACCGCTTTTTGGGTTTGACTGGCCCAGTTAACCGAAAACTGGAGATAATTGAATACGGAACCAGCGATGCTGTCTTTATATTTTCCCGAAATATTTAATTGTTCAACGTTAAAAGAAGAAGCCAGCGTAAGGTTTTTATACCAGTTTCCTTTTGTAAAATCAAGCGGGATGCTAAGCCCGATGTTAGCATTCAATTCATTCCACCGTATGGTTCTGATACTGTCGATTACTTTTCTGTTAAAAGTATAAGACAGCCCCCCCGTTATCCACGGAAACCATGCGCCAAACATTCCGCTAAAGCCCGTTTTATGACTTCCTTCATTTTCATTGTAGGTATAATACAATTGCGATTGAATAGTATTCAAAATATTTTGTCCGTATACGGTAAAGCTCCACTCAGGCTGTTCGTAATAAGGCCGCCAGCTATGAAAATTAAAAGGAGCCGATAATTTCCGGTATTTTGAAACCGGGAATTGCTGATATGGGATTTTATCTAAAATATTTCCTCCGGTTTTCTGTAACGCTGTGGGCAAATACAGATCAGGCGCATTTATGGTGGCGGTACTCATGACGGGTTGCCAGTCACCCGCCTGCAACTGTTTTTCTTTGAGCTGAAGGCCGGCCGCTGTAAAACTGCTCCATACCAATCTTCCGGAATCGTTGATGGCGGGCTGGTATGCGCCCAGGGGTTCATCGGTAAGTTTAAAAAGATTTCCCGTTTTTATATCCACCGCAAAAATATCGTCCTGGTAGCCTTTGTCTGCCGAAAAATAAACCGTATCACCTTTTAGTACCGGAAATCCTTTTACTTCGTAACTCCATGGCAACAGGTTTTCGGTTTCACCGGCTTGCAAACCAATCATAGCCAATGTCATTAAGCCCTGTTCATTTCTTATACAGGATATAACATGATTAGGGTCGTAAAACTTCGGATAGGTATAAATTAGTTTTTCTTTTGTCTTCGGTACCCGATGCACTAATGATCCTGTAGCCGCATCCAGCACATGCAACTCCGATCCCTCACCTGGCGCAAATTGCACTGCAACAATTGTACTGCCGTCCTGCGCAATATCGGGCTGAAAGTATTTGCTTTTGTGTGTTAATTGCTTCACCTGCTTCGTTGCGGCATCAAGCACTTTTATTACGCTGTAATCTCTTTGGCCCCAACGGGCATCCGGTTCATATGCTGTATAAACAATTTTGCCATTCCGGTAAGCATAATAGTCATCGCGTGAAATGTCTTTAACACGGATTTTCTCTTCCCCATTTTTTGTAACCCAATACCATGCAGGATTGCTCCGGTAAGTTTTTTTTAACACCAGTATGGAGTCTTCTCCTTCAAAATAAGGCAATATATAGTCCGATACATATTTGTCGTTTCCCTTTGTGACAAAAGAAGTGCGGGAAGAAAGACCGGATTGTACTTTATAAAACTGCATCGCATTTTTTACAAAATCATTGTATGGTAATCCTGCGTACTTTTTTACGGCATGCTGAAACGGATAAAATAAACCTTTAAATCTTGCCGCATCATCTGTTACCCTGGTCCAAAACTGATCGCCATATTTTTCCCTGCCATAACCTGTCAATAAATAGCCCAGTGCATAATGGTCCGGAATATAATGCCGCAATGATCCGTTCCGGAGTTTCATATAGCTGTACTTTTTATCTGCCTGCCACAATGAACGGTAAGCGTTAAAAAAGTAAGGCAGTCTTCCCCTGCCCTGCTCACTTACTGCCGTTTCCTGGAAAACAGCATCCCCTTCAAAAAACCAGTTGGGTATGGCCGCCCCGTTGGCAATAGCCTGCCCCTCTTCTCCCAGGATGAAATACGCCAGTTTTGATAATCCCTTCCTGTAATTCATATACTGTTGTACATGCCTGTATTCGTGAATGGCTAAATTATCGGCCCAGGGCAAACTGCCCAGTTGAAAACTGTTGAGTTGCGGAGTGAGGAAAAGTTCACTGCGCCATGGCGCCAATCCAACATATGCATTGGACCGGGTAGTTTGACTTTGCAGCACCATATTGATCTTACGCTGAGCCGTACCCGCAGTGGCATTGGTATGTTCATCCAGGTACTGAACAATGCCCGCAATGCGCCGTGCTGTTGAATCAAGCCCGTAAGGATATATTACACGAACGGCAGGTGTATTTACCTGCTGCCATTTAACCGAAGGCGGGTTACCCCCGAACTCCTGCGCAAAAACGGGAACCGATGCAATGTACAATAGAAAAAAAAGCAGGGAATATGAACGCATATTCAAAAAAATTGCAGCCTAAATATACGCTCTAAATGGATAGCCCTTAATCCACATCACCAATATG
>CAMPJQ010000417.1 GCA_946886925.1 uncultured Terrimonas sp. | reverse complement strand
AAGTGAGAGCATTATGCTGGGCGACGACATTGAAGCAGATATAGTGGGTGCAAAAAACGCGGGTATAGACCAGGTGTATATTAACCATAAGAATATTCCTCCGCCTTTACAACCAACCTACACTGTATACACGTTGAAAGAACTTGAAAATATTTTTTAGAGTAATGCTATTACTGAATTTCTATGCGGTCCGATGCTCCTTCATCGCGTTCCGACCATCATCTTAGTAGGTCAAATTTCTCATATTTCTCATATTTCCCACATTTTCACATTTACCCGCCCCAGGTTGCAAGCACCGTTATTCCGCCCTCTACAGCCTGGTTCATTTGAACGTGAACTTTTGTACCGGGTGGCAAAAGCACATCAACCCTGCTGCCAAATTTAATAAATCCCATTTCAGTGCCCTGCTGTACATTCTGCCCGATTTTAAGGTAATTTATAATACGGCGGGCTACTGCTCCGGCAATTTGCTTAACCAGTACTTCTGCATTTTCGTTTCGTATTACAACCGTATGCCGTTCATTATCTGTAGACGATTTAGGATCCCAGGCCACCAGATATTTCCCCTTGTGATAACGACTGTACACCACTTCGCCACTTACGGGGTTAAGGTTCTGGTGCACATTGGCAGGACTCATAAAAATAGATATCTGCAGCCGCTTCTCTTTAAAATATTCTTCATCAATGGTTTCTTCAATCACTACCACTTTCCCGTCGGCAGGGGCAACAATTTTAGTACCATCAATGGTGAGTGTGCGTTTGGGCACCCTAAAAAAAGAAATGATAAAAAGAAAGAACAAAAAGGAAAGAATAAAAATGATCCAGGCCAACCAGCTTACGCTATAAGGTAAAAAATAAAACAGCACAAGGTTGATGATCACAAAAAACAATCCGCAAAGTGCAATGGTTTGATATCCCTCTTTATGTACTGTCATGTATACAGGTTGAAGGAGCAAAAGTAGGCAATGACGCAGGAGCTTCAAAATTTTGCAGCTATTCATTTCACAGCAACCATCACATACAACCATACCACAGGCGTAGCCAATAACAATGAATCAAACCTGTCTAAAAAACCGCCATGCCCCGGCATAATATGTCCGCTGTCTTTTACATTAGCCATTCGCTTGATCTTACTTTCCAGCAAATCGCCCGCCGTACCCACAATTGCAGCTATAGCTGCAATGATACATATATGCATAACGGGCAATTGCATATAATATGCCAGCGAACCCATTACCGCAACGCACAAAACGGCGCCGCCAATGGTGCCTTCTATTGTTTTTTTGGGTGATACTTTTGAAAAGGGTGTTCTGCCTATGAGCGAACCGGTAATATAAGCCATCGTATCATTAATCCAGATTGAAAAAATGATAAGAAGCGGTACTGTCCGGCCCATTTGAAGCTCACCGTGTTTCCCCAAAATCCATGGCTCGTCCATAGATCTTATACTGATCATAAGTGCCCAGCTTAAAGAAATATACAATAATCCCATAGCAGAATGGCTGATGTGTTTAAGATTAAACTGCTTTGAGAAAAGAATTTCAATGATGGGAAGGGCAAAAGCAAAAACCAAACCCGTAACCAGGCCTATAGCATGAAGGCTAATGCTTCCAATACGATAACCATCGCCGGCGCAATACAACATCAGCGCCCAGCCTGCCAGTATTACTCCATACTCGTGAAAGGAAGATATACTGCCATATGAAGGATCAATTCTTTTAACCAGTTTTTGGTATTCGATCCAGCAACCCCAATGTATAAGCGAAAATAAAATAAAAAAACTCCATTCATTCCAAAGCAAACCGGCCAGCATTACTGCCACAAATACCAATGCTGTAAGTGCCCTGGTTTTAAATACCTGCCAGTTCATTGCCATTGTTTGTAATTTTAAGCTGAAAATTAACCCCTGGTATTGAGAATGTAAGAACATGAAAGGGAAATTAGACGTGAAGCTGTTGCACCTCCCATTTTCAAATTTTCAAATTTCCACACCTGCCTGCCGGCTGGCAGGTCTCCACATTTATTAAGCAATCCATTTTTCTTCCAGCGCCCTGTCTTCCGGTGCTGTATATTTTTGTATGGCTTTTGCCGAAATCCTTTTGAAAACGATAAACAGCACGTACAAAAGAATAATGCCAATGATTCCCCACCACATAGGATAGGTTTCATTCATGGCCTCCTTCACCGGTTTGCCCTGTTTTATCAGCACATACATTTGAGTTACCGCAATAGCATTGTTGAAAAAGTGCGCAGCAATACTTAGCCAGAGGCTGCGTGAATAATAAAAGATCACACCCAGTACTACCCCAAGGCATACACGGGCAAGGAAACCATAGTAGGAAAGGTGAATAACGCTGAATATAAGACTGGTTATCAGAATTGCCAGCCAGGGTTTTTTTGAAAACCGGGTGAGCAGGTTTTGCATTCCTCCACGAAAAAAGGTTTCTTCAAACACAGCCGGCAACAAAGCGATCATAATGATAGAAATGATATAGTCCCCAAATGTTCTGATGTTCGTCATGGCTTCTACCTGGGCGCTATAGTTGTCCTCTAATTTTCTAAAATAATCCGCCGCATTTTTAGGAATAGGAATCAGTTCATTTAGCTCGGCAAGAGATGCAGCGGTAATAGCCGCTCCAAACATGATACCCAGCGCCAAAAGCAATTGCCTGGAGTTAAATCGTGTGGTAAATCCTAATAATTTAACAGGACGGCGATTAATAATCAGCGCGGTAAAAAATGCAGGTAAAAAAAACGTTACCGCTGTAGACACTACCTGGATAACCCGAACGGCATTAATATTTTCGGGCTTAAGCAATTCTGCAGGCATGCTCATTATTCCTTTGCCGGTCATTGCCACCCATACGGGAATACTCAGCACCCCGCCGGCGATAAATCCTGCTATCCATAGCCCTATCAGAATTAAAAAAGCATTGGCGTAAGAAACCCCTTTGGAATCTGCGTCGTACATAATTTATAAAATTAGTGTGTACATTTGCGACTTGTATTGGAACGAAACAAAGTGTACAGTATTGAATATCAACTCTTTGGGTTTTTGCAATGTAAAGCAAAATGCGGTAAACCTGCACGGGTTCCGTTCCACAAATGCAAGATAAGACAGTTCGTGCAATGGCAGTAAAAATAGGTTCTATACAGCTTCCTTACTTTCCACTTCTTCTGGCTCCTATGGAAGATGTGAGTGACCCGCCATTCCGTTATGTATGCAAGCAAAACGGCGCCGATCTTATGTACAGCGAATTTATCAGCAGCGAGGGGTTGATCAGGGATGCTATTAAAAGCAAACAAAAATTAGATTTTTCTGAATTCGAACGTCCCTTTGGCATACAAATGTTTGGGGGCGATGAAGAAGCTTTGTCGCTCAGCGCTAAAATAATTGATGCTGTGCAGCCCGATCTGGTAGACATTAACTTTGGCTGCCCGGTAAAAAAAGTAGTTTGCAAAGGAGCGGGGGCGGCGGTGCTGAAAGATGTTAACTTAATGGTGAGGCTAACCGAAGCCGTTGTACGATCCACATCATTACCGGTAACCGTTAAAACACGCTTAGGCTGGGACGAAACTTCTAAAAATATAGAAGAAGTAGCCGAACGCTTACAGGATGTGGGTGTGCAGGCACTTACCATTCACGGACGTACCCGTTCGCAGTTGTATAAGGGCGATGCAGACTGGAGCCTGATTGCAGCAGTAAAAAACAATTCCCGAATACATATTCCCATTTTTGGCAATGGCGATATTGATAGCCCTCCAAAAGCTGTGGAATATAAAAACAAATACGGGGTAGACGGAATTATGATAGGA
>CAMPJQ010000416.1 GCA_946886925.1 uncultured Terrimonas sp. | reverse complement strand
GTGTCAAAACCACCCAATTCCTGCAACAGGTTATAGGCGATATTGCCGGCACTCAAATTCGGAAAAATAAGGATGTTCACGTCCATATCCACCAACTCGCTGAAAGGATAATTTTCCTTAAGTATTTCCTTGTCAAAAGCAAGAATACCCTGCATTTCTCCGTCAACAATGAGGTTAGGACTTTTTTGTTTCAGCAATTCCCGGGCCTTGCGAACCATTATTGCTTCACTTGTATTGCTGCTGCCGAAATTGGAATAACTAAGCATGGCAACCCGTGGCGTGATACCAAAGTTTTTCACCTCCCCGGCTACCATCAGGGTTATATCGGCAAGTTCTTCCGCTGTGGGATTAAAATTTACCGTGGTATCGGCGAGGAACAGCGGGCCTTTTTTGGTAACGATAATATACATGCCCGCAATTTTATTCACTCCTTTTTCTGTTCCCACAATTTCCAAAGCAGGCCTAACTGTTTCAGGATAATTACGGGTAAGTCCGCCAATTACAGCATCGGCATCGCCCGTGTTGAGCATCATGCAGGCAAAGCGGATCCTGTCTTTCATAATCTTGGATGCTTCATACCGGTTGATACCCCTGCGTTGTCTTTTTTTGAAATAAAGTGTGGCAAACTCATGTCTTGTCTTATCCCATTCTTCACTTCTGGGATCTATAACAGGTATACCTTCCAGGTCAATGCCATTTTCACGGGCAATTTTAAAAATCTTTTTTTCCTCACCTAACAGTATAGGATATGCGATATTTTCATCCAGTACAATTTGTGCCGCCTTAAGGATCTTCACATTATCCGCTTCTGCAAAAACAACGCGTCGCGGGTCTTTTCTTGCTTTGCTCCCTATTACCCTGAACAACTGGTTATCATTTCCCAAACGTCCATCCAATTCAATTTTATATTTCTCCCAATCTTCTATAGGATGTTTCGCTACACCGCTTTGTATGGCTGCTTTGGCTACGGCGGGTGAAACAGTGGAAATAAGCCGGGGATCGAGCGGTTTGGGTATAATATAGTGCGGACCAAATACCATGTTTTTTTCACCGTATGCAAGGGTTACAATATCGGGAACAGGTGTTTTGGCCAGGTTTGCCAGGGCCTTTACTGCCGCCATTTTCATGGCTTCGTTGATCTGTGTTGCTCTTACATCCAACGCTCCGCGAAATATATAAGGAAAGCCGAGTACATTATTTACCTGGTTAGGATAATCACTGCGTCCCGTTGCTATAATAATATCCTTGCGGGAAGCCGTAGCCGCTTCCCATGTAATTTCGGGGTCAGGATTAGCCAGGGCAAACACTACAGGTTTTTTTGCCATGCCCTTAATCATTTCGGGCGTAACGGTGTTGGCGGCGCTCAAACCAATGAATACATCGGCGCCCTGCATTGCATCTGCCAAAGTGAGGTCTTTTTTGCGGGTAGTGGCAAAACGTTGCTTCACTTCGTCCAGGTCTTCCCTGCCCTGATACAGCACCCCCACTTTATCGAACATAATAATATTGCTCCTTTTGGCGCCCAGTGCCTCGTATAATTGAACACAGGCCATAGCAGCAGCCCCCGCACCGTTTACAACAAACTTTACCTTGTCAATTTTTTTAGCCTGCAATTCAAGTGCGTTGATCAATGCCGCTGAACTAATAATAGCCGTGCCATGCTGGTCATCATGCATCACCGGTATCTGCATTGTTTCTTTCAATGCTTTTTCAATATAAAAACATTCCGGCGCCTTAATGTCTTCAAGATTAATGCCTCCAAAAGTGGGCTCAAGCGATTTTACAATTTGTACAAATTTTTCCGGATCTTTTTCATTGATCTCAATGTCAAATACATCAATATCTGCAAACACTTTAAACAATACACCCTTTCCTTCCATTACCGGCTTTCCCGCTTCGGGGCCAATATCACCCAAACCCAGTACCGCCGTACCATTGCTAATCACAGCTATTAAGTTACCCTTGGCTGTATACTTATAAACCGCTTCCACATCCTGATGAATTTCTTTGCAGGGCTCCGCCACTCCCGGTGAATAGGCCAGCGAAAGATCTCTTTGTGTTTTTGCATCCTTGGTAGGCACCACTTCAATTTTCCCGGGTCTTCCTTTAGCATGATATTCCAGTGCCTGCTGTTTTCTCAGTTCTTTTGACATAACAATAGAATTGCAACACAAGATAAGTAAAACATGTCCATTTCATATTTCGCAATATCCTGAGCCATGATCGTCTACCGCATTCTTTTTGTCCGCAAAAATTCATCACTATATTTGCTGCTGTTATGATAAGCCACTTTATTAAAAAGCTATATCAATATTTTTCTCACCTGCTAAAAGTAAGACTCAGTAAGGTTCAATACATGATGGTGGTTTCCGTTATTGTTGGACTGGCATCAGGCTTGGCTGCCGTTGTGTTGAAAACGCTGGTGCACTATGTGCAGCTATGGATTGAAGGGATTCCGGTTTCAAGATTTTCTTATTTGTTGTTTCCCGCATTGGGATTGCTGCTTACCGTTTTTGTAATACGAAAAGCATTAGGTGGCAGTTTGGAAAAAGGCATAGCAATGGTGCTGAAGGCCATTGCCCAAAAATCTTCTTTTATACCACTCCGGCACACTTACGCACACATCATCACCAGTTCATTAACCGTGGGGTTAGGAGGGTCCGTAGGACTTGAAGCACCGATAGTGGCAACGGGTTCAGCAGTAGGCTCCAACATAGCACGTATACACGAACTCAATTACAGGGAACGAACTTTACTTATAGCCTGCGGTGCTGCTGCCGGGATAGCAGCGGTTTTTAACGCACCAATAGCAGGCGTTATTTTCGCCATTGAAGTATTGCTTACGGAAACGGTTGTTGTCAGTTACTTTATTCCCCTGATCACGGCTTCGGTGGTGGGTACGCTGTGTTCAAGAGTAATTTTAAATGAATCTATTCTTTTTAATTTTACCCTTAAACAAACTTTCGATTATCATAACGTACCTTTTTATATTTCACTGGGCATATTGTGTGGCTTTGTTTCGTTATACTATGCAAGGATGTTTACAAAAACGGAACATATGATCCATTCCGGTGTAGTGAATAAATATACCAGGGCATTGATAGCCGGCATTATGCTGATGGGCATTTATTTTTTACTCCCCCCTTTATTCGGAGAAGGGTATGAAAGCGTTAAGGTTTTAGCTACCGAAGGTTTGAACCATATAAATGATAATACCACTATACTTTCGTACATGCCGGATGAATGGGCGGTGATTGTTTTTACAGGTCTGATAGTGTTGTTAAAACCAGTGGTGGCGGGTGTTACAATTGGTGGCGGGGGCAATGGCGGAAATTTTGCTCCATCTGTATTTGCCGGATCTTATCTTGGCTTTTTCTTCTCCAAATTTTGTAATGCAACGGGATGGCTGAACCTGCCGGTAGGAAATTTTTCTTTGGTAGGGATGGCTGGCGTTTTAAGTGGTGTAATGTATTGCCCGCTTACGGGGGTATTTTTAATTGCAGAAATCACCAATGGATATGAGTTGTTTATACCACTCATGATAGTGTCTTCAATTTCTTATTTTATTGTAAAGCAATACGAACCCTTTTATATGGAAACCAGGCAACTGGCCAAAGAAGGACTGATTTTTACACACCAGAAAGAAAAAAACATTCTCACGTCAATCCGGCTGGATCAGATGCTGCAGGATACATACGACAGGATTTCTATTGATAAAAGTTTAGCCGAACTGGTAGAAGTGATTAAAAAAAGCGAAAAAAACATTTACGCGGTCCTGGATACCAAAGGAAAGTTCGCAGGCATTATTGAGTTAAATGACATCAAGCAAAAAATATTTC
>CAMPJQ010000415.1 GCA_946886925.1 uncultured Terrimonas sp. | reverse complement strand
TCTTAATCATATGCGATCAAATTTTAGAATGATAGATTTAAACCGAAAATAACCGAGCGTGCTTTGGGATAATTCAGATAATCAATTCCATATGATACAACCCCATCAATGCGCCTGTCGCTATTAATTTCGGGATCAAAGCCATCGTACTTAGTAATTACAAAAAGGTTTTGAGCTGTTACAGATAAACGCAAATTGGTTATCCATTTTTGCACACCCAAACGCTCTGTACTAAAGTTATAAGCCAGCATCATATTGTTAAGCCTCAAATAGCTGCCATCTTTCAAATAGCGGGTACTTACGCCAGCCGGATTGTTAATGGACTCTTCGGGGTATTGCACCGCTTCTGTTGTTGTGTTGTTATTTTTGGCAATTTTTGCCTTGTAAAAATTGGCGGTAGCGGTATTGTCATAAATTTTATTACCACCCACACCATTAAAATTTACTACAAGGTCAAATCCTTTATAAGAAAGATTGCCAAAAAAGTTATAAAGTGTTTTGGGCACTGCAGACCCGGCTATGATCCTGTCTTTAGGAGTAATGATACCATCCTTATCCGTATCAGCATATTTACTCAGTCCGTCTGCATCAATTCCAGTAAAATCGAGCAGGTAGAAAGAGCCGATAGGATTATCATTGATGTATCCATTGAGGGTAGCGCTTGTTAATCCTGAGCCTGTAGCTGAGCCGGAGAAAATTACCTGGTAGGGAGATTTGGTTACATTGTTTTTCATAAATGTAGCATTGCCACCGATGCCTATGCTCAGGTTGCTGGTGATTCTTTTACGATACGCGAGATCAAGCTCGATACCGGTATTTCTAATTTCCATGCCTGGAATATTTGCAAAAGTAGTTCCGGCGGGCTGCACCGGATCCTGTGGCGGAATAGATAAAAGTATATTGGTTGTGGTTTTATCGAACCAGTCAATCGAACCATTCAATGCCCCGTTAAACAAACCAAACTCTAAACCAATATTGGTTTGTGCAGTAGATTCCCATTGCAGGTCGGGGTTTGCAAAGCGTGCAAAGAATGTGCCGGGCGGATAAGCGCCGGCCGGGTATAATGGATAGCTTACTCCACCAGTTACCTCCGTTCTGAATAATGCCTGGGTTGACTTGGGGTCAATTTCCTGGTTACCCGTCATTCCCCAGCCACCTCTTAATTTCAGTGCGCTGAATACAGAATTGTCCATGAATGCTTCATTCATGATATTCCAGCCCAGCGAGAAGGAAGGGAAATATCCGTATTTATTGTTTTCACCAAACTTGGTAGAGCCGTCCATCCTGAAGCTTACTGTTAACAGGTACCTGTCGTCAAATCCATAATTAATACGGGCAAAATAAGATTGCAGCTCGCTGATATTGGCATTGCCTGTAGGTCTGTTATTTGCCATGGTTAGTTCCTGCCCTATACCAGGATTATAAATGGGGTCGAGATCGTTAAGCGGCAGCTTGTTAATGCTGGAGCTGCGATATTGATACAGGATGTTCTGGTAAGAGTGACCTGCTAATGCAGAGAAAGTATGCTTATCAATATCGGTTGTATAGGTAAGATAGTTTTCAATTAACCTGTTTCTCACTAATATATTCTGCGTTTCAAACCTGCCGTCGCGCTGTGGTACCGCATTGGCAAAGTTAACGATGTCGCGGGTTGTGGTAGCATTGTCAATACCAAAATTCAGCTTATAGGTAAGCCCTTTTATAATTCGTAATGTTGGGGAAATGTTTCCCAGCACGCGGTTTACCGAAGCAATGTCTTTGTAGAGATCCAATTCCACTAATGGATTGCTTGCATTCTCGAATTTCGCGGGGTTTCCGTCTGCATCGCGTGCCGGCAAAGTAGGATTATTAGAAATGGCACTTCCCAATAAACCGTCAATTGGAGGACGCGCGTTGCTGGTATTGGTGGCGGTAAGATTAACGTCAACGGATAAACGATCGTCCCAGAATTTCTGTGTTGCATTAAAACGGCCGGTATACCGTTTCATCTTACTGCCTTTCAAAATGCCGGTTTGGTTTTGAGCGTTCAGAGAAGCATAATACACCAGTTTGTTGGCGCCGCCACTCAATGTTAAATTATTTTCATAAGCAGTACCGGTTCTGAAAATTTCATCCTGCCAGTTGGTGGAAGATCCAAAATCTTCCAGGTCGCCACCTACAGCCACCACCTGATTTTTAAATTCATCGGTTGAAAACACAGGGAGCTTGCGGGCAACTTTTGAGATGCCGGCACTGGTGGTAAAGTTTAACACGGATGTTCCGGCCCTGCCTCTTTTTGTTGTAATGATGATTACACCGTTAGCGCCACGCGAGCCGTAAATAGCGGTGGCAGATGCATCTTTTAACACATCCATAGATGCGATGTCCTGCGGGTTCAAAAAGTTCAATGCGTCACCCGTGCCGGTACCGGCGTTATCCAAAGGAACACCATCTACCACAAACAGCGGCGCGCTGCTGTTTCTAACACTGGCAGCCCCACGGATTACAATATTTACCGGGGCGCCGGGTTCGCCACTGGATGAGGTAATGTTTACACCGGCTACTTTTCCCTGTAATAATTGTTGCGGGTTATTTACAATACCCCGGTTGAACGACTCGGCTTTAACAGACTTTATGGCGCCGGTTACATCACTTTTGCGTTGCGTGCCATAGCCAACCACTACCACATCTTCAAGGCTTTGGGCAGTTACTTTTAACACAACAGCCAGTTGCAAACCTGCATCACCTACAGTACCGGTAAGCGTTTCAGTGCCATAGCCTACATAGCTTACTGTAAAAGTATAGGGGCCATTTGCAAGACCTGAAAAAGTAAATACCCCTTCCTCATTGGAGGTAACTGTCGTTTTTGATTTGTTGGAGGAATTTTCTGCTGTAACAGAAGCACCGGCAACTGCTTCGCCGGTTTCGGTTTTAACAGTACCTGAAACGGTCTTATTAGCTTCCTGGGCAGAAAGACATAGAGAAAATGGTAATAAAAATACCATTAGCCATAGCAATCGTTGTCTCATGAGCTTAGATAATTTTGGTTATAATATACTATACGAAGTAAACATAATACTGTTTTTTAACTTAACCGTATATCAAAGTTGTGCAAACGTTTGAAATTTTTTCCGGTATACCTGTGGTATTTGTCTTTTATCTCTTACACTCAGACAAGTTACCGCAGGAAAACGATGCGTGGGGGAGTGAGAAGTAGTAAGTGGTAAGTGGACAGCGGTGCAATTTACAGGGTACAAGGAGAGGGTTTAAGCTTATAACTTGCAACATAACCTGTAACATCCCTGCAACCTGAAACCTGCAACATCTCCCTGCAAGCTATCCGCCCAGTGCATCCATCGCTTTCTTTACACTGCCATGTTGCAGCAAAATGGTTTTGGCATCGTTATAATCAGTAAGCCCTGTTTTTTCCATCAATATTTTTACAGCCCTGTCGGTGATCTTATCATTGATCAGCAATACATTTACCATGCTATTGTCTTCTACTCTGCCCAGGCTTATCATAGTGGTAGTACTGATCATATCAAAGATCATTTTTTGCGCCGTACCGCATTTCATACGGGTGCTTCCTGTAACAAATTCAGGACCTGTAATTACCTCCACGGGTAGTTTTGCCATCGCCGCAATAGGTGTTTCGGGGTTGCTGACAATACAACCAGCTGTTATATTATGAGATTTACATTGCTGTAAAGCAGACAGCACAAATGGTGTTGTTCCGCTTGCCGAAATGCCCACAACAATATCTTTATCAGAAATATTATATTCTTTTAGTGCATTCCACCCCGCTTCGGTGTCGTCTTCTTTTTCTTCAGGTGCCTCAATTAGATGTTCCACCCCTCCCGCC
>CAMPJQ010000414.1 GCA_946886925.1 uncultured Terrimonas sp. | reverse complement strand
GCCAGCATGCATGTAAAATTCTTTAAACGATTTTTTGAATAAAAGTCCATCTTTGTTTATTGATTTAATTACATTATCCAAACTTATTTTTGTTGCACCTAATGACGTAACAACTTCGTAATGACTTTTACCTAACTCAATATAGGATTCTTTAACTTCTGAAGCAATCGAGGAGTTGCTATGGAGCGAAGAAGAGTTCGTGCCAACATTTATGCTGTGTCTAAATTTGCTCCAACAGGACACATCGACCATTAATTCATCTCGTATCTTTAATTCAAGAGGATCTAATGGGATTGATTTATAATCAAAATCAATTGGGATTTTTAGGGACATCTGGTTTTGAAACTGTTGTTATATTTTCGTAATCTGTATCAAATATACAAAACCTACTTCCGCAAACGTTTAACTCTTTCCACCATTTCTGCTCCCCAATGTCTTAACCGTACACGCGTGCGACGCAAGAAAAGATGCCACACCTACCGAACGCTGGATTCATAAAATCCCCCTCTTCCCCACATTTACCACACTAATACCAAAATCCGCAATCGCAGACCTTTATTGCCTCCCATTTCGTAATTTCGCGGCTTCCTATACTTAGATACATATTATACATGGAAACAACAGTTGAAACAGCCGAAAAATTAGGACTTCGCCCGGAAGAATTTGAGATGATCAAAAAGATACTGGGCCGCACTCCCAACTTTACCGAATTGAGCGCTTACTCCGTAATGTGGAGCGAGCATTGCAGCTATAAAAATTCTATTAAATGGTTGAAAACGCTGCCACGCGATGGCGCTAAACTGCTGGTGAAAGCCGGTGAGGAAAATGCTGGTCTGGCCGATATCGGCGACGGCTGGGGCGTAGTGTTTAAAATTGAAAGCCATAACCACCCCTCGGCTATTGAACCCTTCCAGGGCGCGGCTACAGGCGTTGGGGGTATTCACCGCGATATTTTTACAATGGGCGCAAGACCAATCGCGGCACTCAATTCGCTGCGCTTTGGCAATATTGAAGAAGAAAAAACACAGCACCTGGTTAACGGCGTAGTGCATGGCATTGGCCATTATGGCAACTGCTTTGGCGTGCCTACCGTGGGCGGCGAAATATATTTTGAAGATTGTTATCATACCAACCCGCTGGTAAACGCCATGAGCGTGGGCGTGGTAAGGGCCGGGCAAACCGTAAGCGCCACTGCGGAAGGGGAAGGCAATCCTGTATTTATTGTAGGTTCCGCAACGGGTAAGGATGGTATGGGCGGTGCGGCATTTGCATCGGCAGATATTACAGAAAGCAGTGTGGAAGACCTTCCTGCCGTGCAGGTGGGCGATCCTTTCCAGGAGAAAAAATTACTGGAAGCCTGTTTGGAACTTATTCCCACAGGTGCTTTGGTGGGTATGCAGGATATGGGCGCCGCGGGTATTATATGTTCTACCGCCGAAACCAGCGCCAAAGGCGGCGTGGGTATGCGCATTGACCTGGATAATGTACCTACGCGTCAGCAAGGCATGAAAGCCTGGGAACTGCTGCTGAGCGAAAGCCAGGAGCGCATGTTGCTGATCGTTAAAAAAGGAAGGGAAGAAGAGGTGCTGAATATATTTGACAAATGGGACCTGCCCTGCTCGCAGATCGGTGAAGTTACAGATGGCGGTATGCTGCAGTTTTATATGCATGGAGAACTGGAAGCTGAAATGCCTGCAGAGAGCTTAGTACTGGGCGGCGGTGCACCGGTGTATGAAAGGGAATACCGCGAACCAAAATATTTTTCGGAGATCAAAAAATTTGATCCGTCTTCTGTACCTGTGCCGGAGGATTTGAGAGCGATTGCGGAAAAAATTATCACCATCCCCAATATCGCTTCCAAGCGCTGGATATATACGCAGTACGACAGCATGGTGGGTACGGGCAATACTTCTACCAATGCGCCCAGCGATGCGCCGATGGTAAAAGTAAAGGGAACTACCAAGGGACTGGCGGTTACAACAGACTGCAACAGCCGCTATGTTTTTGCCGACCCGTTTGTGGGTTGTATGATCGCGGTAAGCGAAGCGGCAAGGAATATTGTATGCAGCGGCGGCACACCGCTTGGCGTTACCAACTGCCTTAATTTCGGTAATCCTTACGATCCCGAAGTATATTACCAGTTTGTATATGCCATTAAGGGCATGAGCGAAGCCTGTAAAAAATTTGATACACCCGTTACCGGCGGCAATGTGAGCTTTTACAATCAAAGTCCTGAAGGAGCGGTATACCCCACACCAACCATTGGCATGGTGGGATTACTGGATGATATTGGCGATAAAATGACCCTCGATTTTAAACAGTCCGGCGATTGGATTTACTTAATAGGACAAAGCAGGAATGATATAAACTCCTCAGAATATATTCACAAACTACACGGTGTGGAATATTCACCCGCACCGCATTTTAACCTGGAGGAAGAATATCGTTTGCAGCAGTCCGTTAGTGAGCTCATCAAAAGCGACCTGATTGAATCGGCGCACGACATCAGCGAAGGCGGACTTTTTGTAACGCTTTGCGAAAGCGGGTTTAACCGCGATAAAGGATTTAGCGTACACACAAATAAAACCGTTCGGCCCGATGCTTTCTGGTTCGGGGAAGCGCAAAGCAGGGTAGTGGTTTCTGTTGGTGCAACACAGGGCAACGCGGTGGAAACAAAATTGAAAGCGCTTAACATTCCTTTTGAGAAAATTGGCGTGGTTACGGAAAATGAAGTAATGGTGGATGGGAAAAGTTGGGGCGAAATTGCAATATGGAAAGATAAATACGATACGGCTATAGAAAAATATATGCAATATGAAGAACAGGCGATTTGATATATCTTTTTTATTGGTGGCATTTTTTTTCTTTGCGTGTAATACTTCGCCTGATCATACGACTACTGTACCGGAGACTGATAATCCGGCCGTAACGATACAAAAATTGCAGCAGGCAGTAACGGCAAAACCCGACTCTGCAGGACTTCGCTATCTTTTAATGGATGCACTGCTGGCAGGCAACCGGTTTAAAGACGCGCTTACACAAAATGATACCCTGCTCGCTGCTGACAGTTCAAATGCCGGATTGTGGTACAGGCGGGGAGCCATTTTTTTGCAGAGCGGGGATACCGCCGGCAGCATCACTGCATTGAAAAGATCAGTAGAAAAAGCGCCTATGTTTGCGGAGCCTTTATTACAATTGTCGGCAGTATATGCCAACCAGTTAAAGCCAGAAGCGCTTAGCATTGCCGACAGGATCATTAATCTTGCTGAGGAACCTCGTGTGGCTTCGCAGGCAAGATTTATTAAAGGACTCTATTATTCCAATATCAACAATAAGGCAAAAGCCCTTGAAGCATTTGATGAATGCATTAAAAATGATTATACTTTTTTAGAAGCTTATATAGAGAAGGGCCTGCTGCTGTACGACCAGCAAAATTATGCAGAGGCATTAAAGGTATTTGAACGGGCCATACAGGTGAGCAATACCTTTGCCGAAGCCTATTACCAGTCGGGCAGGTGCCAGGAAGCGCTGGGCAATAATGCAGAAGCAATCCTGAATTATCAAAAAACACTTGGGCTGGATAAAGGTTTTACAGCCGCAAGGGAGGCCTTGGAAAGATTGAAGTGAAGTAAGTTACAGGTTACAGGGTGCGGGTTTCAGGGATGGACAAACCTACCTGCGTTCCCCACAACGGGCAGGCTAAGCATGGCAGGCACTGGAACAGAGGCTCGGTGCCTGTACTACAGTCCAACCATCTACCATTGTCTGTCATGCTGGCGCAGGAAGAATCCATCTTCGCTACGGTCATTACAGATGCTTCGTCCCTCAGCATGACAATACAGGGGTG
>CAMPJQ010000413.1 GCA_946886925.1 uncultured Terrimonas sp. | reverse complement strand
CACATTGGCAATGCTGTCGCCCAGGCCGCCGTTTATTTGATGCTCTTCTGCCGTAACCACACAGCCCGTTTTGCGAACTGATTTTAGAATCGCTTCCTCATCCAGTGGCTTAATGGTGTGGATATTAATAACCTCTGCAGAGATACCTTTTTCCTCAAGCGCTTCAGCAGCAACAAGAGCTTCCCATACTAAGTGGCCTGTAGCTACAATAGTAACATCTGTACCTTCATTTAGCATTACTGCTTTACCTATAACAAACTCTCCGTTTTCAGGAGTGAAATTAGGTACAGCCGGACGTCCAAAACGCAGGTAAACTGGTCCGTGATGTTCAGCAATGGCAATAGTAGCCGCCTTTGTCTGATTATAATCGCAGGTGTTGATTACAGTCATGCCCGGAAGCATTTTCATCAATCCTATATCTTCCAGTATCTGGTGGGTTGCGCCATCTTCACCCAGTGTTAAACCCGCGTGGGATGCACAAATTTTCACATTCTTATCAGAATAAGCAACAGACTGGCGTATCTGGTCATAAACCCTTCCTGTAGAGAAGTTGGCAAAAGTACCTGTAAACGGAATTTTACCGCCTATGGTCATACCGGCTGCCATACCAATCATGTTAGCCTCTGCAATACCTACCTGAAAGAAACGCTCCGGGTGGTTTGCTTTAAAGTCATCCATTTTTAAAGACCCAATAAGGTCTGCACAAAGGGCAACTACATTTTCGTTTGTTTTACCAAGTTCGGTAAGGCCTGCACCAAAACCCGAACGAGTATCTTTATTTCCTGTATTTGTATATTTTTTCATTTTCTTTTCAGTAGTATTGAGATGTTAGTATTGAGTATTGAGAATTTTTATGTTGAGAAAAGTCTCAAGTCTGTCATCTCTTATCTCATGTATCTATTAATAATCTCCTAAAGTTATTGCATTTTGGGCGAAAGCTTTTTCTAATTGCTCATCGTTAGGAGCTTTACCGTGCCATGCATGGGTATACATCATATAGTCTACACCATTACCCATTTCTGTATGAAGCAGTACACAAACCGGTTTTCCTTTACCTGTTTTCGCTTTAGCTTCAGTCATTCCGGCAATAACAGCCTCAATATCGTTACCTTTTGCAATTTCCAGTACATCCCATCCAAAAGCTTCAAATTTAGCTTTTATGCTGCCCATAGGCAATACCTCGTCTGTAGGGCCGTCAATTTGCTTTCCGTTAAGATCGATACTTGCAATTACGTTGTCTACTTTATAAGCAGCAGCATACATAATAGCTTCCCAGTTTTGCCCTTCCTGTAGCTCACCATCACCATGAAGGCTGTATACCAGGTGGCTGTCGCCATTAAGTTTTTTTGTTTGCGCCGCACCAACAGCTACAGATAATCCCTGGCCAAGAGAGCCGGAAGCTACTCTTACACCCGGAAGCCCTTCATGGGTAGTAGGGTGGCCCTGAAGCCTTGAGTTTATGTGGCGGAAGGTAGCAAGTTCTGATACGGGAAAGTACCCGCTTCTTGCCAGTACGCTGTAAAATACAGGTGAAATGTGTCCGTTGGAAAGGATGAAAATATCCTCATCTTTGCCATCCATGTCAAAACCTTCCTTGCGGTCCATTAAAACCTGGTAAAGCGCTACCATAAATTCAGTACAGCCAAGTGATCCGCCCGGGTGTCCCGAGTTTACCGCATGCACCATACGAAGGATATCCCTTCTTACCTGAATAGTTAAATCGTTTAGTTGTTGTGTGTTAGGCTTCATTATATCTCATAAGTTAAACAGGTGCAAAAGTAATTCTATTTTTTACGACTGGCAAATTAAATTCACGTACTGAAAAAGCGGCTTCAGTAATTTTTTTTGTCGATTGTTTTTCTCCCCATACCCCTCTTTTCATTTTTATAATTATTATCATTTGCAATATCATTGTCAATGTCAATGTCAGTGTTTTGCATGTGTTTTGCAAAACGTTTGCAGAAGTTTTGTTTGAATGTTATTGGTTGATTGTTAAAGTGATAAGGTTAATGAAGGTTTTAAACTGATGATTTTCTATTTAGTTTTGTATTTTGAGTAGGGGTAAATTTATTAATTAAGACTGTGCTTACGATGATTTGGTAGCTGCAAAAAAAATAATAGTTTTAATTTTTGCAGCCGTTTTGCAGATTTAGTTTTTCAGATGATTATCAACCGTTTTCCATCTCAATTCTCTATACTGAATTCTCACTTCTATTGATTATCTTTGCGCCTTGTAAAAACGGAATATGAAATTTGATTTAGTTACAAAAGACCCTCAGTCTAAAGCCAGGGCAGGTGTTATAACTACCGACCACGGCCCGATTGAGACTCCTATATTTATGCCTGTGGGTACTGTGGCAACCGTAAAAGGGGTACACCAGCGCGAGCTTAAGGATGATATAAATCCGGATATTATTTTAGGGAACACCTATCACCTTTACCTTCGTCCGCAAACCGATATTATAGAAAAGGCAGGCGGCCTTCATAAATTTATGAACTGGGACAGGAACATACTTACTGATAGCGGAGGCTATCAGGTATATTCACTTTCAGGAAACAGGAAAATAAAGGAAGAAGGAGTTAAATTCAAATCGCATATAGACGGATCTTACCATTTCTTTTCACCTGAAAGCGTTATGGAAATTCAGCGAACTATAGGGGCGGATATCATCATGGCGTTTGACGAATGCACTCCATATCCGTGTGACTACCGTTATGCTAAACGTTCTATGCACATGACGCATCGCTGGCTGGACAGGTGCATAGCACATTTGGATAAAGTTCCCTTAAAATATGGTTACGATCAGGCATTTTTTCCCATCGTTCAGGGTAGCACTTATAAAGATCTAAGGGCACAGTCGGCAGAATATATTGCAAATTCAGGAGCCGTGGGTAATGCAATTGGAGGGTTGTCAGTAGGTGAACCGGCAGAAGAAATGTATGCTATGAGCGAAGTTGTATGTAATATACTACCCGAAGATAAGCCGCGTTACCTTATGGGGGTGGGCACACCTATTAACATATTGGAAAATATAGCTTTAGGAATTGATATGTTTGACTGTGTTATGCCTACCCGTAATGCACGTAACGGTATGCTGTTCACCGCAAACGGTACTATAAACATTAAAAACAAAAAATGGGAAGCCGATTTTTCGCCAATAGACGAAATGGGCATCACTTTTGTAGACACCGAATATTCTAAGGCTTATTTAAGGCATCTTTTTGCAGCAAACGAATACCTTGGTAAACAGATTGCCACTATACACAACCTTGGTTTTTATATGTGGTTGGTTCGTGAGGCAAGAAAGCATATATTAGCGGGAGATTTCCGTGAGTGGAAAGACACGATGGTAAAGCAGATGAGCCAGAGGCTGTAACTGTTTAATAATAAAGTAAGGCGCAACTAGTGAAATTAATAGACTGGTACATTTTAAAAAGATACCTGGCAACATTTTTTGTAATGCTGCTTATGTTTATACCTATTGGTATTGTTATAGACGTATCTGAAAAAATTAATAAGATACTTGCCAAAAAAGTGCCTTTTCTTCAGGTGGCAGAATATTATGGCGATTTTACGCTCTATTTTGCCAATATGCTTTTCCCTATTTTTCTGTTCCTGTCGGTAATATGGTTTACTTCAAAGTTGGCAAATAACACAGAGATTATTGCTATCCTTAGCTCCGGAATTTCTTTCACAAGGTTTTTAAGGCCATATATAGTGGGTGCAACTATAATTTCTTTACTTGCCCTGGTTATGGGATTCTTTTTCGTGCCAAAAGCCAGTAAGGGTTTTAATGATTTTAGATACACCTATTTAAAAACAAACCCGCAGATACGGGAAACCGAACAGGTATACAAACAGG
>CAMPJQ010000412.1 GCA_946886925.1 uncultured Terrimonas sp. | reverse complement strand
ACCTGTGGCGCCGAACCGTCGGCTGGCAAAATAACTGTGGAAGGATACGAAAGTTGCCCGCCGGTTAACAGGATAGCGTAATCATTTACCCTGTAATTTTCGTTGTATTTAAATTGCCTTCCACGCCAGGTAAGTACTTCCTTTGTTTCTGCATTTAGTTTTACGGGGTAAAATTTTTCGTGAATATATTTAACAACATTGGAGTTTGTGTAAGTGTTCTTATCCATTACTTTGCACCAACCGCACCAGTCTGTATACAGGTCTATTATGATAGCTTTTTTTTGGGAAACAACTTTGGCTTCCGCTTCAGCAAGGGTTAGCCATTGCAGCTTTTCATTTTTTGGGGACTTGATAATAGTCGTATCTGTATAATTAAATGGGATACCTGCAGGTATTTTTATACCACAGATCAAGGCCGTTATGCCAACACAAAGTAAAATGCCGGATATTTGCATTTGATTTATATATTTTCACAAATATAACTCACAATTGAAGCGAAAAATTGTTATTGCAGTTACCGGAGCCAGCGGATCTTTGTATGCCCGTCAACTGGTTGATAAATTATCGGCCATACCCGAACAATGGAATGAGCTTGCATTGGTAATTACAGACAATGCAAAACAGGTATGGAAAACAGAACTTGGCAATGATTCCTTCAATAAATATGCTGTTAATATTTACGGAAAGAATGATTTTAACGCTCCTTTTGCTTCTGGGTCCGGGCAATTTGATACTATGATCATTATTCCCTGTTCTATGGGTACTTTGGGGAGAATAGCCACTGGTGTTTCAAATGACCTGATCACAAGAGCTGCCGACGTAATGCTTAAAGAAAGAAGAAAGCTGATTTGTGTAGTAAGAGACACGCCCTATAATCTTATTCATATCCGTAACATGGAAACGGTTACAGTAGCCGGAGGCATTATTTGCCCTGCTACACCTTCATTTTATAGCCGCCCTCAAACCATTGAAGCTGTAGCCGCAACGGTGGTAGACAGGGTACTTGATCTTTCTGGATTTACTATTGCTTCATTCCGGTGGGGTGCAAATGATGCGGGCACCGCACCTGGTCATCCGTAAAACAATGTGGCGATTATTTTTTATTTCCTGTTTATTGGCTTCCTGTCATTCTTATAAAAAAATACAGGTGCCATCTTTACAAAATCCGATAACAGGCAGTGCATTTTATACGCAGTGTACATCGTGTAACTGGCATCAAAGAGATTCGCTGGCGGTAAAAGTTTTGCTTGAAGGCAATATGCCCTCTTTTTTGAGAAGGTTTGTACCGGTTCACGTAAAAATCACTTCCGCAAAAGGTAAAAATATTAATGCGGTTTATTATGTTTCGCCCGATTACCTGAGCATAGGTAATGATGCGGATTGGGCCCGCGTGCCACTTACTCCAATGGCAGCACAAAAAGTAGCAGATACCCTTGATTGTTTTTTACCTACCCGCAAAATGGTCAATGATATTTATAAAACTGCTGTGGTTAAACTGGCTCCCGTTCCCATGTATGCATTTCGCGACAGCACGGTTACTATGTGGCAGCATCATCTCATTATTGAGGGTCAGCGTAAAGGAAAAAAAGGACTGATTGCGGGTATTAAAAAGGATGTAGTGATCAGTGAAAAAATTTCAGCGAATAGTAAACCCAACCGGGTGGCTATTTACGGATGGCATTTATTGAATGGCAACCCTATACAACCTTTATATACAGGTCATGTAAACTGGTATGTTGATTATAGCCATGGCATACGGCTTATTTATCGTAAAATAAAAGTAAATGGAAAGTGGATGAATTATGAAACACTGTTACAGAACAACACCCTGCGTCAATTGATTTGCGATGAAGCGGATTGCAGTTACTTCCGTTATCCAGCTAAGTAATACCTTACACCTCAAATCTTCTTACTGGAGATCTATCACCTCAACGCCGGGGTATTTCGAAACATTAAAAACAAAAAAGGTATTGTCTATTTTTGTATTGGGTATAAAGCTGGAAACTTTATACTCATAACGATTGCCATTTTTTTCAAACAGCCGGGTTGATACAATGTTCTTTGTAGCTTTATCTACAAATACCAGTATTTTAAAAAATGCTTTGTTTTTATCAGTGGGAGTCAATTCTATTTCCTGCAATGTTTTTTTCCCTTCTTTTTTTTCTCCGTTCAGTTTATACAGGAAATCTTTTTCATAAAAATTTGTGAATATCTTTTGAGGGGTGAAGCTGCTTCCACCGGGGTCGAATTTGCTCACCTGTACCTCGTTGGCATTTTTATCATAAGTCCATATTTTCTGCGCGTTACAAAAAATTTCCTGGTCGGTTAATTCTACTTTGTATTGATTGTCTTTCATATAAGCTGTTCCTTTTTTGGTGCCCTGGACCTGTCCTGCGGCATTTTCAATTTGCAACACAAAATCTGCCTTTACAGTGTTATATGTTTTAAATTTAGCAGTTACCCCATCTAATATTTTTTTAGCGTCAGGGTCATTGGTTCGCAGGTGTTTTACTGAATTTTGTGCCAATCCTGTTAGGGAGAACATTGCCAGCAATGCTGTTATAGTTAATATTCCTTTCATTCGTTTTTTATTGGGTGCGCAAAGATAGTTATTTCAAAGACTGTGACAACAGCAATATAGTTTAATACGATATCGTCATTATTGTATTTATTTTATAAAGCCTGCAAAAACTCTTCCAATTCCATTTCCGTTTTAAATATTACATCTCTTGCCTTGCTGCCCTGGTTGGGGCCAACAATACCTGCCGATTCCAGTTGATCCATTAAACGGCCTGCACGGTTATACCCCAGTTTCATGCGGCGCTGCAATAAGGAAGTAGATCCGATCTGGCTTTGAACAATAAGCCGGGCGGCTTCTTCAAACAAAGGATCGCGGTTCCCTGAATCGAAATCTTTGCCCTCCAACTCCTTTTCATCAATATATTCCGGCAAATAAAATGGCTGGGGATATCCCCTTTGTTCGCCAATAAATTCAACAACCTTTTCCACTTCCGGGGTATCCACAAAAGCGCACTGTACTCTCGTTACTTCGCCGTTGTAGGATACAAGCATATCGCCACGGCCGATTAACTGCTCTGCACCACCGGTATCTAAAATAGTGCGCGAATCAATTTTGGAAGAAACCTTAAATGCCACCCTGGCCGGAAAATTGGCTTTAATGGTTCCCGTAATAATATTAACCGAAGGGCGCTGTGTGGCAATGATAAGATGAATACCTACGGCCCTGGCTAATTGTGCCAAACGCGCAATAGGCATTTCAATTTCTTTGCCTGCTGTCATGATCAGATCGGCAAACTCATCAATGACCAAAACGATAAACGGTAAAAACTGGTGACCCTTTTCGGGATTAAGCCTCCGGGCTACGAATTTTTCATTGTACTCTCTTATATTCCGGCAACCTGCTTCTTTCAGTAAATCGTAGCGGTTATCCATTTCAATACAGAGGGCATTCAGCGAATGCACCACTTTTTTGGTATCGGTTATAATAGATTCTTCTTCACCAGGCAGTTTGGCCAGGAAATGTTTTTCAATTACCCGGTATAAACTCAACTCTACTTTTTTAGGGTCTACCATCACCAATTTAAGCTGAGAGGGATGTTTCTTGTATAATAGCGATACCAGTATGGCGTTAATACCTACCGATTTACCCTGGCCTGTAGCACCTGCCATTAACAGGTGAGGCATGGTAGCAAGATCAACAATAAAATGTTCGTTGTCTATCTTTTTGCCAAGTGCTATGGGTAGAGAAAATTTGTTCTGTTGAAATTTATCCGACGATAAAAGCCCCTTCATGCTTACGATAGACTTTTTAACATTGGGCACTTCAATGCCTATAGTGCCTTTTCCGG
>CAMPJQ010000411.1 GCA_946886925.1 uncultured Terrimonas sp. | reverse complement strand
TAGTAACCTTTCTTCCTTTAAAAATAGAATAGAAAAAATTAAACAAAAACAGCAACTGCACCAAAAAAGACAGTATAGCAGCAAAACTGATCACGCGGTTCAGTTCCACAAACTGCTTAAAGGATTCCCAGTTAGAATAATCATAATAACGGCGTGGCATACCTGCAAAACCTTCGTAATGCATAGGCCAAAATATGATGTACGCGCATGCAAGTGTTATCCAAAAATGGATATAGCCCAGCGTATTGTTCATATACCTGCCATACATTTTGGGGAACCAGTGATAAATTCCCGCAAACATTCCCATGAAGGCCGAAACACCCATTACAATGTGAAAATGGGCAATAATAAAATAGGTATCATGTATATGTATGTCCAGGGTTGAGTTACCAACGTATATGCCGGTTAATCCACCCGATATAAAAGTACTTACGAATCCAATACTGAACATCATTCCCGGGGTGAACCTGATATTGCCCCGCCAGAGCGTGGTAAGCCAGTTAAATACTTTTATGGCAGAGGGAACGGCTATCAGCAGGGTAAGCAACACAAAAACAGAACCCAAAAATGGATTCAGCCCGGTTACAAACATGTGATGCGCCCATACCAGGAACGAAAGGGTTGCAATGGCAAATAATGAAGCCACCATGGCCATGTACCCAAAGATGGGTTTCCGGGCATTGATAGACATTACTTCTGATACCAATCCCATTGTGGGTAGTATAATAATATATACTTCGGGGTGGCCCAGGAACCAAAACAGATGTTGGTACAGGATCGGGCTTCCCCCCTCATTGGGTAAAATTTTTCCGGCAATCACTATATCCGATAAATAGAAACTTGTTCCCAGGTGCCTGTCGAACAACAGCAGGATGAAACCAGATAAAAGAACAGGAAACGACAGCAAACCGAGCACTGCTGTAAAGAAAAGCGCCCATATGGTTAACGGCAGACGCGTCATGGTCATTCCTTTGGTCCGCATATTAAGGATCGTGGAGATATAATTAAGCCCTCCCAATAATTGCGACACCACAAACATGGCCATACTAATGAGCCACAGATCCATTCCTATTTTAGACCCCTGGGACGCATCTCCCAATGCACTTAGAGGAGGATATACCGTCCATCCGCCGGCTGCGGGACCGGTTTGTACGAATAACGAAGACATCATAATAATACTGGCCAGTACAAAAAACCAGTACGAAAGCATATTCATAAATGGCGAAGCCATATCTCTTGCGCCTACCTGGAAAGGAATGAGCAAATTGGCAAAAGTGCCGCTTAATCCTGCCGTAAGCACAAAAAATATTAAGATGGTACCATGCATGGTACCGAGAGCGTAATAAAATTCAGGGGATATTTTTCCACCCCGGGCCCAATGTCCAAAGATATCTTCCAGCCAGGGCATGGTTGCTTCCGGGTATCCCAATTGAATGCGGAATAACACGGACATCCCCCCTCCAATGATCGCCCATATCATTCCTGTTATAAGAAACTGCTTGGCGATCATTTTATGATCCTGGCTAAATACGTATTTGGATATGAATGTTTCGTGATGATGGTGCTCACCATTGTGTTCATGCACCCCGTGAGAGATAACACCAGGTTGAATTACAGCTTCGTTGCTCATTACAAAATTATTTTACAAATCAACAATGTCCTTTAACAAATCAAATCAATGTTCTTCGGCCTGTGCCACAGGTTTTCCTGCTGATGCATCCGCAGCTTCTGCCGCGGCGGGTTTTGCCGCCGGGGGAATACCGTTGGGATGCGCAGTAAGAAATTGCGGTTTCTGGCTTGCGAGCCATGTATCGTATTCTTCCTGGGTATCCACAACAATTACACCCCGCATTGAATAGTGTCCCACTCCACACATCTGATCACAGGCAATTTCGTATACAAAATTTTCATTCCCCGTTATTTCTTTCATTTTGGCTGTGGTATACTTTGGGGTAAACCACATGGTGGTGGGTGTACCGGGCACAGCATCCATCTTCATGCGGAAATGAGGTAACCCTACATCATGAATAACATCCTGCGAACGGATAATCAACTTAACAGGCTTATTCACTATTAAATGTAGCTCGGAGGGATGAAGATCATCATGATTCGCCGCATCATTCCAATCCTGCCCCAATGGATTATTTTTAGAAGGATCTACCAATTTATAGCTCTGCCGGCCCAAAACATTGTCTTTTCCGGGATAGCGATATTCCCATCCAAACTGATGACCTGTAATTTCAACTTCCATAGCCGTTTTAGGTGCATCTCCCGTTATCTTAAACCAATAGTACAATCCAAAAGCAACCAATACAGTTAATGCAATAGCAGGTACCGCCGTCCATAATAATTCCAGCTTATTGTTGTGCGGGTAATACAATACCTTTCTTTTTTCAGAAGCCTGATACCGGTATGCAAACCAAAAAAGCAATATCTGAGTAACAACAAATACAAAACCAATGATAGCGAGGGTGATCCACATCATCGTATCAATATGTTCGCCATGGTCGGATGCAGAAGGCATACCGAGCAATGTTTTTTTATACAATACTTTATTGCACCACCATGCCGCAGCAAGACCCACTACCAAAAATACCAGCATTAAAAATCCGTTGATGCGATTGTTTTGCTCAAAGGCTTTTTTCTCGCCTTTTAAAACAGACACATACTCACTGGCCTTTGAAATTTGAAAGACAACGATAAATACCAGCAAAACTATTATAACAATAAAATACTCGGTGGAAGTCATTTTATATAAAAATTATTCTTGAATAATGGGTGTCTTTCCGCACTTTACGTATGATGGATCAAACTTTCTTTAAGATAAGGATGATATTTGGGCACCAAAGGCGCTTTGGTTAAAGCCCTTCCCGTAAAGAACATCAGCATACCACTAAAAAAGGCCAACATGCCCCATTCGTACCAGCCCAAACTAAAATGATCACCCAGGGCTCCGGGCATTACCATTTGGTAAAAATCAAGCCAGTGACCCAAAACAAGCGCCATTGCCATAAATGTCATAATAGCATAATTCCGTTTTGATCCTCTTGTCATTAATATTAGTATAGGTGCTATGAAATTAACGATAAAGTTAAACCAGAATATACCCTTATACACTCCCTGGAGCCTGGGCTTAAAATAAATCGTTTCTTCCGGTATATTGGCATACCATATCAGCATAAACTGTGAAAACCAGAGATAAGCCCAGAATATGGAAAATGCAAAAATGTATTTCCCTATATCATGCAGTTGCTCACTGGTTGTATGTTCCAGGTAGCCCTGGTTTTTCAGGAAAATAACAAACAACGCGATCAATGCCAGTCCACCTACAAAACTGCTCATAAAAGTGTACCAGCTATACATCGTCGAATACCAATGTGCATCAATGCTCATAAGCCATAACCAGGGAATGGTTGATCCTGTAGTTAGGGCAAAGAACACAATGAATATACCTGCCCATACCGTATTGTTCCAGATATACTGCCGGGCTTCCTCACCTGTTATTTCACCTTCATCTGCCCGTAATGACAATTGTTTAATCTTTCTGCCTACCAGTATCCATACGGCTAAAGTGATGACAGTCCATACAAAAAAGAAAGTAGGATTAAGAAACCCTTTCTTCCAGTTAAGAATCTTATCGGTCGCTACTGCTTCTTTATCAAGCCAGTGATAAATATGATGCTGATCCCCAACAACAATGGCAATAAATACGAGCATTGACACTACAGCAAAAACAGGCACTACCGCAGCAATAGCTTCCGGTATTCTTCTGAAAGTGGTTTGCCAGCTACTGTGGCCGAGTATATTGATGCAAATAAAAAACATACAGGCATTACAGATCATAAGAAAGTAAAGGCTGTTTTGCAAAAGT
>CAMPJQ010000410.1 GCA_946886925.1 uncultured Terrimonas sp. | reverse complement strand
TTTTCCTGATCATTGATATCAGTTTCTCTAAAACATGGGGTGAAGACCGGCAGGTAGCGTAGGGCTGTGGGCTATCAGCCGTCAGCTATGAGCTGCAGCAACGTGAAATGTAAAATAGTGAAGGTGAGAAGTGAAAGGTGAAAGGTGACAACCTGCAACCTGAAACCTGTAACAATAAATAATTGATCAATACAATATTATGGAAGCGAAAAGAAGATATACTACGATGGTTTTTCCACAAGGTTATGATGGAACAACTTTGCATCTCAATATTGTTGTTATACCGCGCAACCAGGATCCGTTTGCGAACTATCCAACCGGGTTACCGGCGCCCGACGATAATGCTGTTCCTTTTGCTGACCTTGTTCCCCAGTTTGCATTAAAAGTAGTAAAGGGACTGGATGAATGGCCGATCGGCAATGCGCTGGCATTAACACGTAAACCTGTGGATGTGCCTGTAAATGTGGATGAGGCTACGAACAAAAATGCCTTGTTACAGGCCATCGCGGCCGAATTGGGTGCTAAAATTAATATTACTGCTTCCGATAAAACGCCGGATATAATGCCGGATTCGCCAACGGTAAACAAGTACCTGCCCGAAAGTTACCGCGGTGCTTTTAATTTTACTTCCCCACGGGTACCAAATGCCAAAACAGATGACAGCTATCATTGTGCGATAAAAAAAGATACGCCCCTCATCCCCGCCTGGAAGAACAATGACGATTTGAGCTGGGGCCAGGTATTCGCTTATATATTGCGGCAACCTTTGCTTGCCCGGGCCTGTGGTATGGTATATGAAACGCAGATTGCAGTTGAAGGCGACAATGCAGCTTTATTCGAAAAAGGCTGCTATATCTATGCCGACATTGTTAATGAAGATTATAAAAGCATACAGGATAAATTGATGGTTGATGCCAATGGACCATTTATAAAGCCCTATGCAGCCCGCATTCCGAAATTAAAAACAGGAGCTGCAAACAAGCGCCCGGTTTTTGCACCTCTGCTCTTTCCGGTTTTATTTGTAAAGGCAGGAGAAATAGTAGATCCGGAGCCACCGCCAGCGCCGTGGGATAAAATTTTTGCCGAACTGAATGAATACAACGATGGCTTCGCTAAAATTGTACATGCTGCCCAGCCAGTGAGCAGCATACTCCTTAGTGAAAGGCAGGATGGAAGCCACCCTGTAAAAGATGAAGGTATCCGCCTGGCATGGGACGATGAGCAGATTTTAATATGGTATATGCGGCAACTGGAAGGGTATCCCACCAAAACCGGCCCCCGGATTGACGCACCGCTGGGCGTATTTGGTTACCGCATTGATGTAAAAGAAGATGCTGTAAACGCAGACTGGAGCAGTTTGAATTTAGTAAGATGTAAACAAACCTATTCTCTGGGGGGCGCAAGCCTGGGCAATGGTCCCAATGAAGAACTGGAATTGCCTTTCCAGGTTTTTCCAACCCAACTGGACAATAATACAAAAGCGCCCTACTGGCTACCCATGTATTTTACCAGTTGGATTGGCAAAAGCGTAGTGTTGAAAGACAGTGATGCGGTTAATATTCACCAGAGTGATGAAGCCCGGTTAAACCCTTTGGATCCCACACCTACCAAAGCTGTTGACCCTAATAATATGTTTGATGAAGTAGCGGCGGCTACGCTATTGCGTTATGGCAACCGTTACCAGTTCCGTGTTCGCATGATGGACATCAGTGGTGGTGGTCCAACGATTGCTGAAGAATTATTCAATAATGCCGCTGCGCCAACTTCGGAATGGAGTTTTAAAAGATATGTGGCGCCGTCTTTGTGCCGCATCGAAAAACTGAAAGATCTCAGGGAAGCCAAAGTGGATTTTTTCAATGAGATCGTAGCCGATGATCAAGCTTCATCCTTCAATGGTGCACCGGTGCTTTCCATCCAAAGACCAGTATTGAACTATCCGGCAGTTATTTTTACAGGAAAATACCAGGCGTTGGGCGCAGATCCTGTTCAGTTATTGATCCAGTCGGCACAGGATCAGAAGCAGGGTGGTACAACAGCCAATCCCAAAAACATTGTTCCTGCTATTGCCGACCCGGACGTGGTTGCGGTGGAAGTAAAAGTAGAAGTGGAAACGCTGCGGTTAGACAACCTGGCCAGCGAAAGCGGTAACGAAAATTACATCACGCTTTATACCACTTCAAGAAATTTCCCGGCTGTAAATGCAGCGGCGGATATAGATGAAACCCTGTCCCTTAACGTTATCTTTCATGATGCACCAATACTCAACCTGGGAAGCAGCGATGATCCCTTTAATACGCCGGAATTGAACAGGGCAGCGATCAATGCCATGACGGATATTCCATTGCCCACTGCCAGAAAGATCAGGATGACCATTCGTGCTATTTGCGAAGGTGATGACAGCACTTACTACGGATTCATTAATGAAGCGAAGCCTGATCTCGACAGCCGGTATGGCAAAAAAACGCAGTTCTGGTTTTACAAAGAACTGCTCAGTGAAGATGCACCACTCTTGTTGCCCAAAGCCAATGTGCCCACCTTGCAGGGCCTGTACTTGCAGCCCGATCCCGAATTTATACGTAAGGGAATAGTCAATCAGTTCTTTTTCTTTAACGCAGAAACCAGCAACCGCCCGGATATTATGCAACGCCTGGCGCAACAAGTGGGCGTAAAAGTAAACGGACTTACGCTCGTTGCAGAAAAAGGGGAAAGGATTGTTTTTGGATGCAATAATAAAATACGGCATCACCTGGCGCCGGACGGGAGCAGCATTACTTTTTCGTCAAAAGCCGACTTGTGCAATCATTGGATAGGCTGCCTGGTGTATCGCCTCAACCGCGACTGGAGCTGGGATGCGCTGCAGGATACGGCTTTCATCATCGGACGACAGAAAAAATTCAGTCGCGATGATGCAGGTGAAACGGAAACGCTCAGCAATATCGGCGATATTGAGCTGAAACATTCGGCCTCATTTGAATCTTTACAACCCGATGCCTTTGGCAATATCAACAGGAGCAGCACTACTATTATTTTCATAGATGCCATTGAACCTAAATCGGCCCTGCTTCGGTCCAATGGACAGCTTCGTTTTCCCGATAAAATAGAAGTGCAGTATACCATGACAGCAAAGTTTAAAGAAGGTCATGGTGAAGATCAGACAACACAACCTGAACAGTTGGTGTTGCCGGCCACCATTATTCCCGCGCAGGTGCCCAAAATCGCAAGCGTTGGACTGGCGTTTTCTCCTTATCGTAAAAATGAAAAATACAGTGCCACGGAAGCCAGGCAAAAATACCTGTGGGTAGAACTGTCGGAGCCTGTTCAAAACCCTGCTGATACTATATTTTGCCGTGTATTGCATTATGCGCCCGACCAGATGATAGGGAACAATAAACAGTTCGCTGAGTTGTTGCAGGCTACTACCGAAGATCCACCGCTGCCCATTGATCCCGAATATATACGGATGATTACGCCGGGTCAAACGGATGACATGGCCGGACTGGGTGCTATGCAGGCAATGGAAAAAGCCAGCGATGACGACGATATACATTATTTACTGCCGCTTCCGCCAGGATTGCATCCGGAAAGCCCTGAACTGTTTGGCTTTTTTACATACGAATTTCGTATAGGTCATGGTCATTGGAGCAACGATGAAGCAGGAAAAGAAAACCTGTGGAGCACCGCCCAGGGCAGGTTTGGAAGACCTTTGGTGATTGCCGGTATGCAGCATCCCGCTCCGACGCTATTGTGTAACGTAAACCGGGATATTGATAAAGTATATGTAAACGCACCCTATGCGAAAGCGGTATGGAAGGGAAAGAATGTAACGAGTGATCCGCCACGTACGCAACTGCATTGCGTATTGTATGCGCAGGT
>CAMPJQ010000409.1 GCA_946886925.1 uncultured Terrimonas sp. | reverse complement strand
TTCATAGCCTTTCTGATCGCGGATGGCACGGGCAATTTGAACGGTAGTAACACTACCGAAAATTTTGCCTGAAGTACCTGTTTTTGCGCCAATACGCAATGGGCTTTCGTTGAGTTTGCTAATGACCTGGTTAATTTCAGCCATTAACTTTTCTTCCTTTTTCTTTAGCTGTTTAAGCTTTTCTTCCAACTGTTTAAGGTTAGAAGGTGAAGCTTCAATGGCAAATTTTTGAGGAATCAGATAATTGCGTGCATAACCGCTCTTTACCTTTACTTTTTCGTTGGCCGAACCTAAGTTATCAACGTCTTGTATTAAGATTACTTCCATGATTGCCTCCTTACTTTAAAAGATCAGTTACATACGGCAATAGCGCCATTTGACGGGCTTTCTTTATGGCCTCCGATACCTTACGCTGGTATTTAAGCGAATTGCCTGAAATACGGCGGGGCAACATTTTACCCTGTTCATTGAGAAATTTTTTCAAAAACTCAACATCCTTGTAATCAATGTACTTAATACCGTACTTCTTGAAGCGGCAGAACTTCTTCTTAGGCTTCTCTGTTTTGATAGCCGTAAGATATTTAATTTCATTAGCTTTTGCCATACTATTCAGCCTCCGCTTTTTCGTTTTTGTAACTTACACCACTTCTCTTTCTGGCATTGTACCCGACGGCGTATTTATCGAGTTTTGTAACCATGTGACGTAATACCTGCTCGTCACGTAACAGTTGAATCTTCAAAGTTTCATTGAAGGTGGATGGCGCAATAAATTCCACAACCCAGTAAATACCAGTGGTCTTTTTCTGGACGGGATACGCCAGTGATTTCAACCCCCAGGGGTTCGAATACACAATCTCGCCACCGGCTCCGGTAACAAGGTCTGTGTACTTTTTCTGAGACGCTTTAAACTCTTCATCGCTCAGAACAGGGGTAAAAATCACCATCAATTCATAATTGTTCATTACCCTGAATTTTGGTTTAAAAAAAATATGGGGTGCGAAGGTAGGAGTTTTCAGCTACAAAAGAGATATTTTTTAGTATGTTTTGACCAGCCAAAGGGTAAAAAGCCGCCAATCTTGTTTTGTGAACACTCTTCTTGCAAAATTAGTCGTTTTTTTAGGAAAGATATTTCGTGTCTCTCAAAAACATGATATATTTCCTCTTGCCAACCTGTCAGTAATTCTTTCAATGGCATTTTATTTGACGGCAGGTTGTTGCTATTTATAACTTAACTGAATAAAGTATTATGCAAAAAGGAAACATAAGGGTACAAACGGAAAACATATTCCCTATCATTAAGAAATTTCTTTACAGCGAACATGATATTTTTTTGCGGGAGCTGGTTAGCAATGCCGTTGACGCCACTCAAAAATTAAAAACATTGTCTTCCATTGGAGAAGCTAAAGGAGAATTGGGCGAATTGCGGATAGATGTAAAATTAAATGCTGAAAATAAAACCCTCACTATTTCTGACAAGGGTGTGGGCATGAACGCTGAGGAAGTGGATAAATATCTTAACCAGGTAGCATTTAGTGGAGCCGAAGAATTTTTGGAGAAGTATAAAGGACAAAATGAAAGCAATATTATAGGTCATTTTGGACTGGGATTTTACTCTTCCTTTATGGTGAGCGATAAGGTGGAAGTTATCACAAAATCATACCAGCAGGATAAACCTGCTGTAAAATGGGAATGTGATGGCAGCCCGGCATTTACGCTGGAAGAAACGGATAAGCCCGGTAGAGGTACCGATATTGTGCTTCATATTAATGAGGAAAGCAAGGAATTTTTAGAAGCGGGAAAAATAAGACAGATACTGGAGAAATTTTGCCGGTTTTTACCCGTTCCTATTTTCTTTGAAGACAAGCAGATCAACAACACTGCTCCTGCGTGGACAAAAAAGCCTTCTGAACTGACAACGGAAGATTACCAGAATTTCTATAAGGAGCTATATCCTTTTAATGAAACACCGCTTTTCTGGATTCATCTTAATGTAGACTATCCGTTCAATCTTACCGGTATACTGTATTTTCCCAAAATAAAGCAGAGCTATGAAATACAAAAAGATAAAATTCAGCTATACAGCAACCAGGTATTTGTGACCGAGGAAGTAAAAGATATAGTACCCGAATTTTTGATGTTACTGCAGGGAGTAATTGATTCTCCGGATATACCGCTCAATGTAAGCCGCAGCTATTTGCAGGGCGATCCCAATGTGAGGAAGATCAACAACCATATAACTAAAAAGGTTGCCGATAAATTAGAAGAGATATTCAATAAAGACAGGAAAGCGTTTGAAGAAAAATGGGAACACATTGGCTTGTTTGTGAAGTATGGCATGATGACCGACGACAAGTTTTTGGAAAGGGCCAATAAGTTTCATGTATTTGAAGATGTGGAAGATGGAAAATTTTATACGCTTGAAGAGTACAGAACCGCAACAGAAACTTTACAAAAAAACAAGGATGGCAAACTGGTTATATTGTATACCACCAATCCCGTACAGCAGGATGCTTATATTCAGCAGGCCAAAGCCAAAGGGTATAAAGTTGTAAAAATGGAAACCCTCGTAGACGCTGCGTTTATAAGCCAGGTAGAAAACAAATGGGAGAATGTACATTTTACCCGTGCAGATGCAGATATTGCTGATAACCTGGTTGATAAGCAGGAGGCGGGAGAAACTGTACTTAGTAAAGAAGATGCCGATGCATTAAAAGATTTGTTTAATGTACAACGGCCCGAAATCAACATGTCTGTTGAAGTGAAAGGATTAAGCGCTGAAGCCCCACCGGTAGTTGCCACGCGACCGGAGTTTATGCGGCGTATGAAGGATATGGCCGCGGCTGGCGGGCCTATGGCCGGGTTTTACACAAACATGCCGGATGAGGTAACGCTTACCGTAAACGGCAATCATCCTGTGTTTCAGACTATATTAGGTGAAACCGATAAAACTAAAAAAGAAAGGGTTGTTCATAACCTGGCCGACCTGGCCTTATTGTCGCAGGGGTTATTGAAGGGAACTAATCTTACTGATTTTATTAACCGCAGTGTAGAACTGATGAGCGGAACGCAGAAAGGCAAGATTATTCTTGAGAGCTGATAATAAGATTGGTTCATATTTACTAAAAGCAATTCCCCGGGGTTATTATTCCGGGCAGTTGCTTTTTTTCGTGCAGGGTATTATGCTGTAATATCTTTTTTCAATATAACACCATCCAGCCATTTCAATTTTCTTTTACGGTATACGGGCTCATATTCAAACTCGAAAAATGTTTCTATATACCTGGGGCTCACATATAAAAAATAAACCGGGCGGGGATGTTGTTCTATTGAAATGTTTACTTTTTCCAGGAACCTGGAAATTGTATCATCACTAAAAGGGTTGAACATAAAGAAAACAGATTCGTTGGGCTGTATATCATATTCCAATACATTCTCACATAAAACCTGGTATTCCATTTGCGGAAATTGAGAACTGATCTTTTGCATATGCTGATCTGCAATGCTGCATACTTCCTGCGCAAAATCTACGCCTTTAATACTTGTAAATCCGTAATGAGTAGCCACCACCATTGCCCTGCCTTTTCCGCAACCGAGGTCCGTAAATGACCGGTCGTCACAAATTTCGCACAACCTTTTTAGCAGTGCTTCCAGTATAAAATAGTTTACCGCTTCGTATCTTGATGAGTGCGAGACATCTCCGTTAGTAATAGTAAGCTGTGTTAACTCAATCGGTTTGGAAGTATCAACCCCAAATTTTTTTTCTCCTTTTATTTCATGCATCAAAATAAAACCGGCAAGAACAGGATTCCAGTTGAAGGCGAAATACCCATATAATTTTATATAATTAATCCATTTTTTCAATTGCGGCCCGGTCTGAGATCAATCAC
>CAMPJQ010000408.1 GCA_946886925.1 uncultured Terrimonas sp. | reverse complement strand
AGCCCCTGGTTCTTAGCGTTAGCAGCGGCGGCGCTTTTTGGCATACTTTATTTAGACATCAAGCTGCGGGAGCGCGACCTGAAAAAAGTGAACCGCCTGCAATCGGAGCGTATGCGTTTTGAATATGAGCATCTCAAAAGCCAGGTAAATCCGCATTTCCTGTTCAATAGCTTAAATACTCTTAGTGCTTTAATAGAAGAGGATAAGGACAGGGCTGTGGATTATACAAGCCAGTTATCTGACCTCTATCGCTCAATGCTCGCGCATAAGGACATGGACCTAATTGATCTTGAAGATGAACTGGAGATCATAGACAACTATATGTATATCCAGCGGTCACGTTTTGGTGATGCGTTGAGGATGGAGGTGAATATTCCGGAGTTGGTAGTGAAAGGCAAAAAGATAATACCCCTGGCCCTGCAAATATTAGTGGAGAATGCAATCAAACACAATGTGGTATCAAGGTTTAAACCACTGGTGATTTACATAGAGGCAAATGATGAAAAGATAACCGTGAAAAATGCACTTAACCCTAAAATAACTAAGGAGAAGGGAGAGGGATTAGGCCTGTCTAATATACAACGCCGCTATTCTCTACTTACAAAAAAACATATACACTACGGAATTTCAAACAATCAATTTGTTGTATCATTACCATTGTTATGAACATACTGATAATAGAGGACGAATTACCCGCTTTTAACAAACTGCGAAAACTTGTAGAAGAGATCGCTCCTTCCGCCAATATATTGGAACATCTGGATAGTATAGCCGCAGCAGAGAGTTGGTTCGCGTCCAATGGTATGCCTGATGTGGTACTGATGGATATTCACCTGGCAGACGGCTCAGCTTTTGACCTGGTAAAAAGAGTAAAAATAGAGTCGCCGGTAGTTTTTACAACTGCTTACGACGAGTACGCAATGGAGGCTTTTAAAACTTCGGGTATCGAATACTTGCTGAAGCCGGTTAAGAAAGAAGAACTACTGGCTGCCTTTAATAAGCTGAGCAGTTTCAGGAACTTTTTTAATTCATCTAAAGATCCGCAGCAGTCAGAACCGGCAGGAGGATACAAGAAGCGCTTCGTTATCCGTTTTGGTGAGCACATCAAAACCCTGAGTGTAGAGGATATTGCCTATTGCTTTAGTGAGAACAAAGCTACTTATGCCCGTACATTTGAGGGGCGCACTTTCCCGATGGATCATAACCTGGATGCCCTTGAAACTATGCTCGATCCCCAGGATTTCTTTCGTATCAACCGCCAATATATTATCAATCTGAAAGCGATTGAGGAAATGAAAACCTATAGTAAGGCCAGGGTGATCATCTCGTTGAAGCCGGCTGTGAAAGAACAGCCTGTGGTTAGTTCTGAGCGGGCTGCGCAGTTCAAACTATGGCTTGGCGGAGAGCTTTAATTCAAAATGGGTATCCCATCTTAATAAATTCCCGTTTCATCCGGTTAAACTCAGCCAATGCCCTTTGTAGCAGGTATTTTTGGGCCTGAATTTGTACCTTAATTGGTATCTATGAACAGAAAGGTGCGATATATATTAGTCATAATTCTTATAGTTGTTTCGGTGGCGGGGATAGCCGCTTACAGGGTGCTGTATGCGCCACCCAAAACAGTGGAGGAGATGAAGTCGCTTAGCATTTCTGCTACGGATCTCGCAAAACAGTATGCGGCCGATGAAACTAAGGCTAATGAAAAGTACCTGAATAAAGCCATAGAGGTAACGGGAACCATCACGGGCACTGAACAAAACCAGGACGGTGGCTTAATGGTGCTGCTGGCAACAGATGATCCCATGGTAGCGGTACAATGCGCTATGAGGGAGAAAAATGTAAAGGTTGAAAACGGAAGGAACGTAACGATAACAGGAATTTGTTCAGGAAGTGGTCTGTTTGGGGTAACATTGACAGGCTGCATTATCAAATAGGATCAGAAACTTAGAAAGGACAGGAATAATATGTGGAAGAGAGTTTTGTGGTTGCCCGTATGCGCGTTTGTGGTAATGGTGGCTTGTAAGCACAAATCAAATTTGCCCGCGCCGGTGGCCAATAATAATACCGGCAATGGTAATAATAATGGCAATGGGCAAGACACCACCACTAACCCGGTAGATACCAGTATCTGTTTTGAAAGGGATATACTGCCGATATTTCTTTCCAACTGTGCCAAGGGCGGTTGCCATGATGCCGCATCGCATGAGGAGGATTATATACTGGATAGTTACCAGAATATAATAAACAGTGATGGCGGCGATGGTATAGAGCCGGGAGACGCCAACGACAGCGAAATATTTGAAGTTCTTATTGAGGATGATCAGGATAAAAGGATGCCGCAGTATCCGAATGCGCCGCTTACCCCGGCTCAGATAAATCTGATAAGGCGGTGGATAACTGAAGGAGCGCAGAACGGTACTAATTGTGTGAGTCTATGCGATACTAACAACTTCACCTATACGGAGGTAGCGCCTATTCTGCAGCAGAACTGTGTTGGTTGTCACAATTCTACTTTGGCTTCCGGAGGTGTAAACCTTAGTACTCACACAGGCGTGAATGTAGTGGCTCAGAGTGGGGAATTGATCGGAGCATTGAAACACCAGATGGGATTTGTGCCGATGCCCCAGGGCGCCGCGAAACTATCTGATTGTAAGATAAGGCAGGTGGAAAAGTGGGTACAGGCCGGGGCGCAGAACAATTGAGAAACTAAATAAATTTGGCAACAAGTTTGCGTATATTCACTATATGAAGTTGAAAAACAATAAAATAGGATCAGTCACTATCCTGGTAGCACTATTGGCGTTCGCCGGGTGCTATTATGATAAAGCTGATCAATTATACCCCGACCCGAACAATAATCCATCCACAGGCGGTAATACCTGTGATACTACCGCAATGAGCTATGCTTCGGTAATAAAGCCGATCATTAAGCAATACTGCACTGATCCGAACTGCCACTCGGGCAGCGGCACGGTCGGTAGCTACAATTTAACTACTTATGCAGGCCTAAAGCAAAGTATAGATAATATGAGACTGCTGGGTGCCATTAACCATTCGTCGGGATATATAGCCATGCCGCAAGGTCTGCCCAAACTCACTGACTGTAACATTAATAAAATAACAGCCTGGGTAAACCAGGGTGCATTGGATAATTAAATAAATGAAGATTATGAAGAAGAGTATCATGATGATGACGACAGCGCTATTGCTTTGTAATGCTGTTTTTGCACAAAAGTACATGACGCGCACAGGTAAGGTGTCTTTCTTTTCAGGCACACCTATTGAGAACATAGAGGCTTTCAACAATGAAACCGCCAGTGTGCTGGATTCTAAGGGAGGGGATATAGTATTCCAGGTGCCTATCAAGAGCTTTAAGTTTGAGAACGGCAAGATGCAGGAGCACTTTAATGAAAACTACATGGAAAGCGACAAGTACCCGAAAGCTGAGTATAAGGGTAAGATCACTGATCTGAGCAAGGTGAACTTTGCTAAAGACGGTACTTATAATGTCAGCACCCGCGGTAAAATGACCATACATGGTGTTACTAAGGACGTGAGTATTCCCGGAACAATTACAGTGAAAGGATCTGAGGCAACTATGAATTCAAAGTTCAGGGTAAAAACTGCTGACTATGGAATAAAAATACCATCGGTTGTAGAGGGTAAAATTGCCAAAGAAATAGAAGTAACTGTAAACAGTGTTCTCAAACGCCAATAAAATACCCAACACACACAATATGAGCGTCAGAAAATTTATAACGCTCGGGGGACTCTTGCTGGCAATTGCCACGGGAGCAGCCGCACAAACTGACTGTACCGGTTCAGACGATCTGTTGATGATGCTTGATGACGGTTCTGTAAACAAAAAGGAGGATTCCAATTCCACCTTCAAAG
>CAMPJQ010000407.1 GCA_946886925.1 uncultured Terrimonas sp. | reverse complement strand
TGGTATTGGTTACAAGTACAAAATATAGTCCGGACTGGTATTTTTTCATTAATGTAAGTTTGTATTGCAGTCCGCCATTTGGAGCTATATTGCTTCTCTCCACTATCTGCCCCGTGCTGTTTACCAGCTCAACCTGCAGGCTGTGTTTTTGTATGCTATTGAACTGGAGGGTAATTTCTTTTTCTGCAGGGTTCGGAAAGATGCTGAATGCAGATTGTTGCAGTGTTTCTACATTAACCGAAGCAATAGCAGAATATTGTACTTTTCCCCGGACATCTGTTTGCTTTAAACGGAAATAAATCTTACTGTTAGCTGATGCCGGAACAGCATAATCAAACTCATATTTCACGACAGTGTTGTTTGAAGCCGGCATTTGGCTCTGCATGGTACCAATACTGCTAAAATCATAACCATTAATGCTTACTTCAGGAGTATAAATGATATTGTTCTCCTCCCTTTCTTTTATCCAGTTTAGTTCAATATTGCTGTTATTGGTTTTACGCGCCGAAAATGTAAGCTTTCCTTCAGGCAGCACACTCATGGGGCAATAGGTATAGGTGGTGCCGATTGTTACCTGTGTATTGAGAGTAACAATTCTTTGCGTATATCTTCCTCCAAAGCCTTGCGCCAAAAGAGATGCCAGTACATCGTATTTGAATTTGACTGATCCGGTGCCGGTAAATTCTCCAAAATCTGCGGGAGCGATGGATTGAGTAAAAATACGCGGCGCAGAGGGACTCGATAGAGGCTCGGTTGGCGCTGCCTGTATTTTTCCCCAGGCGTTGGAATAATCAGCATTTGGCCCGTTACTGGCCCACGGTGGCGTGCTGGTTTCTACAGCAGGATTATCACTGGCGCCAATGGTTATATTGTTAAATACTATGGTGGTATCCAGCATGATCCCGGCCCCTAATCCCGGACCTCTTATATAATCAGTTCTGAAGTAAGTAATTTTATATGTTATCACCGCCCCCACATCATTCACCACTTCAAGTATAGCATTTCCTAAAGTTGATATAGTGAGATCTACACCCATGAGGGTGCCCATTGAGGGATTGAATTTGTAAGGGTAATAAAGGGAATCCGTTAAACTGGCAAGGTTTGTAGTATAGGTGTAAGTTACAGTTTGAAACGGTTCTCCATTAGGACATTGTGCGTGGGATACCTTATTCCAATTCAGCAAAGCATATACTATAACTAAGCAAATGCGTAGAATTCTAAGCCTCATAGGTATGGAATTTAAGTTTACGATAGGTTTGGATCTAAAAGGAAATCATTTTGGATATTACCGGCATCATATCTCCATCAAGGATATTTTACCAGAAATAAGCAAGCGGATTACCTTTGCGATAATACACTAATAATAACGCTGCGCATGTCTGATAATTACCTGGCGAAGCCATTTGAAATGACATTTAAAAATGTGTTTATTTTAATCAATTGAAAATCATGAAAGTGATCCTATACGGGGGTGTTGACTTTTTACCAAAGGAGAAAAATTTTGAGGGTTTTGTTCACAATATTCTTTACCGGCTTTGCAGGCAGTACACTTCTGATTCCTTCATTTTTTTATCCTGTGGTAAAAGTTCCTCTTTGCCTTATAATGCGTTATCTGTTTTTGTGCCTGTTCCCTTTTTCGCAAGGTCTGTAAGCAACATATGGTGCAATAATAAAGTGGCATCGGTAATTAAAAAAAATGGAGCAGATATACTAATCTCACTCAACGGTCGTCCGTTGCCAACGCTTATACATCAAATCCTTATCATATCCGATGCTGTTGATCATAAAACAATAAAAGCCGCAGCCAGGTATTTGCATGACGGTAAACCCTGCAGTATCATTACTTCATCGGCTTTTATGAAAGAAAAACTGGTTAAAGAAACCTTACCGGAACCCACGGTGTTTGTGCTTCCACAGGCCCCCGGTTTAATGTATCAACCTGCTGACCTGGAGAAAAGAGAAACGGTAAAAAGTAAATATGCAACCGGCAGGGAATATTTTTTGATGCCTGTATCATCCGCTCCCTATCATCATATCATCAATACATTAAAGGCCTTCTCCCAATTCAAGAAATGGCAGCAAACTAATATGCAACTCATTTTATGGGGAAACCTTTTACATGCTAAAGGAATAGGAGAACTGCTTCAAACATATAAATACCGGAATGATGTAAAGATTATAGCAAATACACTTAATGACGCCGGCTATGCAGATGTGGTGGCATCGTGTATGGCGATGATTCATTTGCCTGGTGCTGATGAAACAGGCATTATAGTGGCGGAGGCGATGCAATGCGGTACACCTGTTATTACTGCCAAAGCAGGCGCTCTTCACGAAACAGGTGGTGATGCCGTACTGTATTGTAAACCCGCGGATATTAAAGGGCTTGCCGATAGCATGATGAAATTGTATAAAGACGAAAAATTAAGACATTCGCTTATCGGTAAAGGGCTGGAGAGAGTTTCGCTGCTTAATGAAACAACAGCAATGGAGAGGCTTTGGAATTATATTCGAAAGGTAGTTACCACATAAATCCACTTACCTTTGCGTAATTTTATACATCATCAACCATGGAACAATCAAAAATTACTATTGACGTTACGCTCGATCCGGAAAAAATTCCGCAACAAATTTCATGGAATGCCAGTAGCAGCAGTGCTAAAGATATACAGCATGCAAAAGCTATGATGCTGGCTTTTTGGGACGGCCAGGAGAAATCGGCCTTACGTATTGATCTGTGGACCAAAGAAATGATGGTAGACGAAATGGGCGACTTTTTTTACCAAACACTCGTAACGATGGCAGACACCTATCGAAGGGCCACCGGCCAAACTGAGCTGGTGGAAGCGATAAAATTATTTGCGAAGGATTTTTATGATAAATCGCGTGAACTTTTAGAAAAAAGCTGAATATGTAAAAATGCATGTTTACATTATTCTTAAAACACTTGTTTAATATAAACACATATCCCTATGGCATTGGAACAACTTGTAAACGACCAAATCAAAACGGCTATGCTGGCAAAAGACGCCAATAGATTGCGGGGCCTGAGGGCCATAAAAGCCGCTATTATTATTGCTAAAACAGCCGAAGGTGCAGGAGGGCAGTTGGCAGAAGCGGATGAAACTAAATTATTACAGAAGCTGGTAAAGCAACGCAAAGATTCATTAGAAATTTACCAGCAACAAAATCGTACAGACCTTGCCCAAACTGAGCAGGAAGAAATTGATGTGATAGAAGCCTTCCTTCCAAAACAATTAAGTGAAGAAGCGTTAAAGGAAGCATTGATTAAAATTATTGCCGCAACTGGCGCGGCTTCTCCTGCGGATTTGGGCAAAGTGATGGCTGTGGCAACCAAACAACTCGCCGGGGAGGCAGATGGTAAAACCATTAGTGCCACTGTAAAAAGCTTATTGGCAAAATGATATTGCGATGAATAATACAACTATACATGTGGATTGATATCGTATTCCTGGTTGCATTAATCGTAGCAGTAGTTAAAGGCGCAATGCGGGGCATTGTTATGGCATTGTTTTCATTTGCCGGATGGTTCATTGGCCTGGCTGCAGCGCTAAAATTGTCGGCAGTGGTAGCTGTATATATGCAGGAACATACGGGCATCAGCGCCAAATGGTTGCCGCTGATTTCTTTTGTACTTGTATTTGTAATAGTAGTATTGCTGGTACAGTGGGCAGGCAAAGCGATAGAAAATCTATTTGATTTTACTTTGTTAGGCTGGGTGAATCGTTTGGGTGGCGCTTTATTGTATGCTGGCATGTATATACTGCTGGGCAGCATACTTTTATTTTATGCAGACAAAATGCATTTAATTAACCCCGGAACATTATCAAACAGCCGTGCTTATGCGCTTACTGCTGGAATAGCTCCGGCTTTAATAGAAGGG
>CAMPJQ010000406.1 GCA_946886925.1 uncultured Terrimonas sp. | reverse complement strand
GGAATTATACGAGAAAGGCGTTGCTACTTCTTTCGCTCAATGGGGGTTTTCCGGTTCTTTTAACGGTTATATTAATGATGCCAGCAGTGCCCCTGCCGATTATGTTGACCCTATTACGCCTTCTAATAGTATTAATGCCATTTCAAATATTACCATTAAATGGGAAGAAGCAGTATCGAATGAAATAAAGCTGGAGCGCATCATAACACAGGGCTGGATTGCACAGTTCCCTGATGCCACAGAAGCCTGGACAACCTATCGGCGAACTGGTTATCCTAAATTATTTCCTGTTGTGGTGAATGAAAGTGACGGACAAATAGACACCGAAATACAAATCAGGCGGCTTCCCTATCCGCAATCCGAATATCAGACAAATCAGGCGGAAGTTACAAAGGCGGTTACATTGCTTGGAGGGCCTGATACGGGAGGAACAAGGTTATGGTGGGACCTGGATCAGGGCAATTTTTAGTAAAGTGATTGATTCTGTGGAAGCGTATTGAAATACCCGATTATGCAAAAAATGAGTTGGTTTAAAATCCGGGTAATTGCGGGTGCATTGCCCTTCTTTTTATCTTTATTTTTTCCTGCGTCCGGACAGGAAAAATGGGTTCGTTCCTTGCGTGTGGATTTGCCCAACCAGGGAAATAATGTTGTAAAAAAATCCTGGCCGGAAATCACTACCTGGTTCTGGACCAAAGAGGAGTTTCAGCCGGATGGATACAAACGTGTTATTGATCTCCACAAAAAGTATTCAAGATTCAATTTACTTACCACATCCATCCGTTATCCCTTTTCAGCAGAAAAGTATTCTTTGTCCGTCACCGATCCTTCTGTTCACGACCAGGTGAAACTTGCTGCGGCGTACGCGCGAAAGAATGATATGGGAGTGGTTTTTGAACTGGCTGAACCTTTTGCACGGGAGGCTTTTGCTGAAAAGTATCCTGATGAGCTTCAGGAACTGGCTTCATTCAGGACTGTTGCGCTCCCTGGCAGTGGTACCGCTGAATTGAATATTCCTGCGCTTGATCTCGGTATATACTATGCACCCCTTTCGTGGCGGTTATTGCGTGTGTATTCACATTCTGATACTTCAGATTCGGTAGAAGATATTACAAGTCGCTGCTTCATGAGTCAAACTGATCAAAGAAATATAAAAATATCTATCGGTTGTTTACCAGCAGATCGCGGCCATACGGCTACAGCAGTGGTGGCATTCAATATTTTGAAAGCAGATGTGTTTGCGCCTCATTTAATTGAATTTGAGAAGGACATCCTCCGTCAATATGCCGATGTAGATCTGGCGGGGGTATGTAAGGATGAATGGGGATATCCCAATCGCACCCATCCTTCAACCAATGATCTCTGGTTTTCAAAATCTATGGCCAAAGACTATGCTTCACGGCGACCCGGGCATGATCTGCTAAGGGATATGATGTTGATGAATAAGAGTGAGCGCGGACGGGAAGGCGAACGCATCGCAGCCATTAATCATTACATGGAAATGTATTGGCAGAGAAACGGGGAAATCGAAACCGAATACTACAATGCTATAAAATCGGTATTTGGAGAAAATGCAATGGTGGGCACACACATGACATGGTGGCCTTCCCCTGGTGTTGAAGAAATATTCAGAAACGGAATTCACTGGTGGGTTGCGAAACGTGATCTTGCACAAACAGATGAGTCCACGCCATACAGTGTACGTACGGCGCTTGCAAAGAAGTGGTATAGCCCACAATGGTATAACATGTTCTATGATGACAATATAGAATCCTATAAAAAAGAGATGTGGAAAAGCGTCCTTGGTGGTGGGCGCCTGAATTTCCATCAGGTTTTTCCTTATCCTGGGTGGCAGACGGATACAGCTTTCAAAACAACGCTTCTGAAACCTGATTTAATGCACGCAAACAGCAGGATACACATGCTGAATTACATTTCCAGCATGCCTGTGGATTGCCGTGTCGCTGTCATCTTCGGGCATCCGGCTGCACTCAATTGGGCAGGTTCCGGCTTTGGCGATGCAGGTTTGAGGGTTACCGACAGCTTGTGGAAACTTGGTTATTATGCCGATCTTATTCCCAGCAGTGAGATTGGCAATAAGGCTTTAAAAATCGGGGAAGATGGCAGTATTCAATATGGGATGCAACGTTATAGTGCGGTTATATTTTATCATCCCCAGTTTGAACGGCGGAACACTGCTGATTTCTTTCATACTGCTGAATTGGGTAAAAAGACAGCGATGTTCCGGATAGGTGAATGGACGGTTGATTTTGAAGGCAAACCATTCGACGGCGAAGCTGCATTGCCGGCGTCTATGAAGTCTGGAAACGTGACCAGCATATTAGAAGAAGTCATTTCCCTGTTAAAGGCGCAGGGAATAGAAGCGTACACGCCATGCAGCACTGATGGAAACCTGGTTGGGTTTGCTGGTCCTATGGCTCCTCATTTAAATGGTCATGTTCGTCTCCTTGATGGAACAGTTATTTATGCCTCAGGTAAAAACGATGTACTCGGGGATCCGATTAAGAAGAAAATAAAAATTGATGGGAAAAAAGTATACTTCGATGCCATCGGGGTGGCTGCAGTGCGTTTTGACAAAGCAGGCAGGATCGAAGCTATGGCGGCAGGAGGACTCAAAACTTTCAAAGTGGATGGTTTGAACATTACTTTGCCTGCCCGTGCCGATATTGCGCTATGGAAAAATGAAAAGGGAAAATGGCAGGGTGTGCTGCAGGGATATAGAGGACAGTTGCCTGAAATTTTAGCCACAATAACCAATGAGTGGGTTCGATTATAATGACACGATTAAATAAGACCATGAAGAATGTTATTTATATCGCGGGCATTTATTGCCTGACTCTTTTTCCAATGGAAACTAAGGGAGTAGAACGAAAGTTCTCTTTAGAGTGCCCCTCGCTTCAATCCATTGATACGTCGATTACCATTGACTGTCAACAGTCGATGGGCAGGTTACGCCCACTTCATGGGCTTAACGGAGGATTTCTTGTAAGGCGCGAGTTTATCAATCTTTCTTCTTATTGGGATCAGATGGCAGTGCCGGTTACCAGGCTTCACGATATGCCCTGGTGTGCAGATGAGGTAGTGGATATTCATACGATTTTTCCCGACATGTCAAAAGATCCGGATAAGGAGGAAAACTTCAGTTTCAAACTTACCGATGATTTTATACAACCTATTATCACCGGTAAAATGGAACTGAATGCCGATCTAAGGCCCGATGAAAATCCTAAAACGGAAATAGTATACCGGCTGGGAGAAAGCATTGAACATTCGAGGCGTAAAACATATGTGCATCCACCTGCGGATGTGGAAAAATGGTCGGACATATGCCTCGGTATTGTAAGGCATTATAATGAGGGATGGGCAAATGGATATCATGATAAGATTAAATATTGGGAAATCTGGAATGAAGCCGAAAATCAAAATCCTCCAACACAGTGGACAGGAACTGATGACGCGTATTTTAAGCTCTATGCTACTACCACCCGCAAATTAAAAGCAGCATTCCCTAAACTAAAAGTAGGAGGGCCTGCATGTGGGGTGCAGGGGGAGTTTGCGGGTGATAAATTTGAACCCAGTAAATATTTAAAGGGTTTTATGAAGGCATGTGTGGAACAGGATTTGCCCCTTGATTTTTTTTCATGGCATACTTATAGCAATAATCCGGCTGTGTTTAAGTACAAGGCCATTTTATTGCGTAAATGGCTCGATCAGAATGGGTATAAAAACACCGAAATGCACCTTAACGAATGGAACTTTTCTCCGCCTGCAGGAGGAGAAGAATTTTTCAATCGTATGGGCGGGGTTGAAGGCGCTGCATTCAGTGCTTATGTTTTGCTTTCACTTCAAAATTCCCCGGTTGATGTAGCTAACTATTATTCCGGCGATGTAAATCC
>CAMPJQ010000405.1 GCA_946886925.1 uncultured Terrimonas sp. | reverse complement strand
GTTATACAATATCTTTTTTGGGTATAAGTATAATGGAGCTATAAAAATAATTATACCCTGTTTGCTTAAATTGGCTTTCATTCAGCTTGTTGTAGATTTGCTTTTTGGAACATCTATATATGAGTGGATTAAAATCTTTTTTGCCTTCTGTTTTTATTTTTTTACTGCTCAACGGAGCGTTTATACTTTTTCCGCGCATACTAACTGAATATGGGTTTAACACGCAGGTATTGTTATGGGGAAATGTATTTTTATTTGGGTTAAGTATCATTTCATTTTTGCTTCAGCAAAAAGCTGCCAAATCCACTTCGCCACAACTCATTGTACGTTACTTTTATATTTCTTTCCTGGTAAAGCTCATATTGGTGGCAACAATTGCCTTGATATATGCGAAAACGGCCCCGAAGGTAAATAAGGCATCAGTAATTGCCTGTATGGTGTTTTACATGGTATATACTTTTATTGAAATAAGCATGCTGCTCAAAGCCGGTAAGCAAAAAAATGCGTAAAAAAAGAGAAGCCCCACTTGGTACTTTAAATTCCTATTTGCCCGCAGGCGCTTATGATACGGTGATGCAGTATCTCCAGCATTATAAAGTACATCTTACTATTACAAAAGAACGGAGAAGTGTTTTAGGGGATTACCGATTCGCTGTACATGGTAAAAATCACCGCATTAGTGTTAACGGCAATCTCAATTCATTTGCTTTTCTAATTACGCTGTTGCATGAACTGGCGCATCTTGTGGCTTTTGAAAAATACGGGAACCGGATCGCGTCTCATGGAAAAGAATGGAAGTTGGTATATGGGGAAATTTTGCAGCAATTTTTATTACTTGATCTTTTCCCGGCGGATATTTCGAATGAAATAAAAATAACCATGCGCAGTCCTGCAGCCGGCAGTTGTGCCGAAGATGGTTTAATAAGAGTGCTCAGGAAATATGACCAAAAACAAGATCAGAAAAAACTGGTAGAAGAAATTGATATGAACGGATCATTCCAAACAGATGATGGCAGAATATTTAAACGGGGTGATCAGTTGCGCAAGCGCATCAGGTGCCTGGAAATAAAAACGGGCAAAATATATTTATTCAGCCCGGTTTATGAGGTGACCCCCGTATAATATCGTGCGTTTTGAGGTTTAAGCCTTTACCAGGATAATAGTATAGGTACCATCGGCACCGGGTAAACCTGTTCCTGTAATTGCGTAAGCTATCGTTAAACTGGTTGCATTTACTTCAACCAGGTCTAATGTTAGCGGATCGCCGGATGATGGTGTAAACTGAATCTTGGTATCATTGCTGGTCAGGCTCCATGTGCCCGATTGAGCAGTAGAGGGCTCACATACAACGGCGCCTTCATCAATGGTATACGTGTCATCTGCCTTGAGCGTAAAAATATTATCTTTCAGGCATACGATCTGTGGAACGGGTAAAGCAATAACGCTGGTTCCGTCTGCATTTTTTACATCAGATACCTTCCATTTGTTAGACAACAATTCTTTTTTGGTTGGCGGGGCCGGTTCTTCATCTTTGTCTTTTTTGCAGGAAGCAAATGCAAAACCAGAAAACAGCAGAAGGAACAATGCGTATTTTCCAAACACAAAACTATTTTTCATAAAAAGAGTTTATAACGATCAGGAACAGCTATAACCGTTGCCTGTATAAAACAGTATAAATGTAAAGATAAGGAGACGAATCAACTCAGCATAGCCATAACCCCATAAAGAATAAAATAACTTAAGGCAACAAAGGCGAAGAAAAGTTTATCTGCATTTTTCATACCGGCAGGAGTTTATATTAAAAATTAAAACGATTTTCCTGTAAATAATGTTGTATAAATAGCTTTGTTTCTTTGTACAGGCACCATATAATTCATATTCCATGCCAGATATGATTGATAAAAGCAAAAATGAGTATAAAAGCGTGGAGATCGAAAGTTACCTTATTAACGTGGTAGTGCCCTTCAAATGAAACATACGTCCTGTACCTGTATGGATGTACTGTAATGTCCATACATAAGTGCCACTGCCCTGCATCTTTCCGTTGATCGTGCCATCCCATTTGCCTAAACGGTCTTTTGTTTCAAATACTTTTTGTCCGTACAGGTTGTATACCCGGAATATAAGATTACCGGCTTTATAAGCATTCAACGGATAGAGATAATCATTGAGATTGTCGCCATTGGGTGTAAATGCAGAGGGGATATCAATGTAGCAACTGCTTACTAACTTAACTTTTTTAAATGCAGTATCCTTGCAGCCATGGTTATTGGTAACAACAAGCCGGATATTGTATTCCTGGTCTGTTAAGGGTGCGGAATAGGATTGTGCAGGGGGAGATTTAAGAATGCTGTTTGCGCCATTACCAAAACTCCAGTCCCACTGCAAAATATTTCCGGTGCTTGCATTCTTATATATTGTTGAATCGCGGGGACATATAAATTCCGGAGCCTCAAAATCCGCTTTCAGTTCATTATCAAGCATAATATCAGCAAAAGCAGTATCATGGCAAATCCCGTTCGATACTATTAATGTGGCAGCTTTTTGTCCAAAAACCGGGTATATTTTTTGAAAATGCTGTCCGGTTCCTGAGGTATTGTCTTCAAATGCCCAGTTCCATTTATTAACCCCGTTAGCACCGTTATGGGAATAAATAATGGTATCAGCTTTACAACCATATAAAACGGAGTAATCAAATGCGGCAGAAACAGTATCTTTTGTGGTGAAGCTTAAAGCGGCTCCGGCAGGTGTTTCTTCTCCGCATTCATCAATAATGGTATTGCCGTCGCTTCCTTTGTTTAGTATAATGGAATATGCGCCATTATGTAAGATCGGAGCTGCAAGTTTTACATGAATTACACTGCTCATGTTATTATCGTTGCATTCGCCGGAAGCAGAAGCAATTGCTATAGCCGGCGATCCATTTACAATAAAATCGCTTCCATCCGGCGCTATGGAATTACAACGTATTGGTTTTTTAAATACCAGTTGCAGAAGGTTTGGCGCACAGCCCGGAGTGGTTAAACTATCCATTGGGGTTGGCTGAACGGGTAGAACGCTGAATGGTATATTTTCTCCTTCTTCAATATCCCGGTCGCAATTATCTAAGAGGGTATTACCATCCGAACCCTTTTTCATAATAACGGAATAATCACCGGGAGGCAATGGATTATTGAGCGTGATGGCAACAGAGTCCATATCAAAGCCGGTCAGGCAGGCTGTTGCAACTGCTTCGGTGATAGCAGTGCCTCCATATGAAACAGAGAAATCGCTGCCATCGGCGGCAAGAGTATTGCATCTCATTTTTTTGTTCAACTTCACAATAATATTTGTTCCATCACAAATAGCTCTTGCGTTCTGAAGATGCGGAACTTTTGGATCTGTTATATTGGCGGTACCACCCCCAAAAGAAAGTTTATATCCGCTTTGGTTGGTTATTGTAAAATGGCTTACCAGTAAAAGATATTGATGCCCCTCAATAAGTGAGGGCATTTTACTTGTATTGGGATAGTCGAATCCGGCACAATTTGTAAAGGAACTGGCATTGGTTGCGGTGCCGGTTGCGCCGGGATGCGCCGACCAGTTGCTGGCAACATATAAACTGCGGTCTGTGTATACATCGGCGGCATCGTGGCCGGTAATATCAAACAGTTGCCAGTCGTAATCATCCGATGAGGTGAGTGGAGTGATTGTTAGTCCCAGGGTACCCGCAGTAAAACATGTAAACTTATACCAAAACGGGTTAAGATCTCCATAAGCAGCATTGTCATTTTCACAACCCGGAACAGGAACTAAGCGGCCGCCGCAGGCCGGAACGGTTTGTTGCGTAAAAGTAGATGTGCCGCATACGGGGAATGCTGTGCCCGGATTTTGTCCTAAGTTAGTACAGACTTGTGCATAAACATTGCTCAGAAGGGTGATACAGATG
>CAMPJQ010000404.1 GCA_946886925.1 uncultured Terrimonas sp. | reverse complement strand
CCTTTTATATTATTGATTATTAATTTTTTAGGCATGGATTATCGTATCATGGGGCATACAGGGCTGCAGTTAAGCGTTGTTTCCTATGGCAGTTGGGTTACTTTTCATAAGCAGGTTGATGATGGTTTGGCAGATGAACTGATGGGCATTGCCTACGACAATGGAATTAATTTTTTTGACAATGCGGAAGTATACGCTTTGGGTGAAAGCGAAAGATTGATGGGAAGAGTCCTCAAAAGAAAAAACTGGGATCGCAGTTCCTATATTATCTCATCCAAAGCCTATTTTGGCTGGAGAGGAAAAAGCAATAAACCCAATCAAACCGGGTTAAGCCGCAAGCATTTGGTTGAAGCCTGTAATGAAGCCTTACAGCGATTACAGGTAGATTATCTCGATTTGTATTTTTGCCATCGCCCCGATACCACCGTGCCCATTGAAGAAGTTGTATGGACGATGAACCATTTAATTCAACAGGGCAAAATTTTATATTGGGGCACCAGCCAGTGGAGTGGCGCCGAAATTATGGAAGCACACCGTGTAGCCGGGCAATATAAACTCATTGGTCCGGCTATGGAACAACCCCAGTACAATATGTTTGAGCGTTTCAAAATGGAGCAGGATTATTTACCTGTTTTTCAAAATGTTGGTTTAGGTACTACTATCTGGAGTCCGCTGGCAGCAGGATTTTTAACAGGCAAATACAATGAAGGTATTCCCGCCGGTTCAAGACTGGCCATTGAAGGCTTTGACTGGCTGAAAGAAAGATGGATACAGGATGATAAAATAAAAAAGGTAAAAAAATTAGGCGAACTCGCAAAGAAGATGGATGTATCTCTGGCATCTCTTGCCATTGCCTGGACAATCAATAACCCCAACGTTACTACAACCATACTGGGCGCAACAAAAAAACAGCAACTCGAGGAAAATTTAAAAGCGCTTGAAGTGGTTAAAAAACTTACTCCGGAGATCATTGAAAAAGTAGAAAAAATATTACAGAATAAACCGAAATTAGATTTGGCTTAACAGTGCAGCGATAAACCTCTTTACATGTCTTCTACCGTTGCTTTGCAAAACATGCGTGTCTTTTATAACAGCGGAGCTACGCGTTCATATGCTTTCAGAAAACAGCAGTTAAAAAAATTAAGACAAGCACTCCTGCAATACGAGGAGGAAATATATGAGGCTTTATATGCCGATCTGAAAAAGAGCAGGGAAGAAGCCTATTTAACAGAGTTGGGGCTTATGCTTGCTGAGATCAGAACGATTCTTAAAAATTTGCGGCAATGGATGAATCCCAAACCTGTTGCTACCAACCTTTTTAACTTTGTATCATCCAGTATCATTTACCGCGATTCACTTGGCGTTGTGTTGGTTGTTTCTCCCTGGAATTTTCCAGTGCTGCTTGCATTGATGGCAGCAGCGGGAGCCATCGCCGGAGGCAACTGCGTAGTAATAAAACCTTCTGAGCTTGTGCCGGCCACAGCGGCTATCCTGCAAAAAATAATTACTGCAAGCTTTCCGCCGGAATATGTATGCGTTGTACAGGGAGATGGAGCCCGGGTAGTAACTGAAATGATGGAATCATTTCGCTTCGACCATATATTTTTTACAGGCAGCCCAGGAGTGGGCAAAGCTGTTTATGAGTTGGCCGCGCAAAAACTTGTTCCGGTTACCCTGGAACTTGGTGGTAAAAACCCTGCTATAGTAGAAGCAGATGCCAATATTGATATTGCAGCAAAACGTATAGTGGTAGGGAAATATACCAATTCGGGGCAGATATGCATAGCTCCCGACTATGTGCTGGTACACAAATCCGTTAAAGAAAAGCTGCTGAAAGCTTTGATTAAGGCCATTAAAAACTTTTATGGAGATGATCCCGGCAATAGTTACGATTACGGAAAGATCATAAACAAAAAGCGATTCGATAAATTAATAAGTTATCTGCAGCAGGGTAATATTGTTACCGGAGGCGGTTACACAGAGGCTGCTTTGTTTTTACAGCCCACTATTATGGATGACATCTCTTTAGAATCGGAGTTGATGAAAGAAGAAATATTTGGGCCTGTTTTACCTGTTATTCCTTTTGAAACAATGGAAGAGGCTTTAGCAATTATTGCAATTAACCCAAACCCGCTGGCGCTTTATCTTTTTACGGCAAATAAAAAGAAAGAAGATGCCTGGATCAGTTCCGTTTCTTTTGGTGGCGGATGTATTAATAATACCCTTGTGCATTTCTCTAACCCCAGCCTTCCTTTTGGAGGCACAGGCAACAGTGGCATAGGATATTATCATGGAAAATACAGTTTCGAACTGTTTACAAGACCAAAATCAGTATTAAAGTCGCCTGCGTGGTTTGATCCCTCACTAAAATATCCCTCCTTTAAAGGAAGATTAAAAATGATAAAAATGATACTGCGATAAATTGAATGTTGACGGCCAATTTATTAACTTGGAGATGGAGCTGGCAGGCTGACCCCAAATTTTAAAATTCAATACCTGCAATTGTTTTTTTTATTGATCTTAAAAAGTGTTGTATGCTCACCAAGGCAGACATTGAGCAATATTTTATTGCCGAAAAAAATGCAGCCGTGTTATTCCTGATCCTGGGTGCTGCGGCCGTTTTGATAGCGGTTGGTTTTTTTATTTTTTTAAAATCTCCTGTATACAAAGGTGCTGCCTGGCCATTAATTATTCTGGGCGCCCTTCAAATGGGCGTAGGTTATACTATATATGCCCGAAGCGATAAGCAACGCATTGATATCGTATACGCGTATGATATGAATCCGGGCAAATTAAAGACCGAAGAACTTCCGCGGATGGAAAAAGCAATAAAAGGAATAACCATTTTTTTGGCGCTGGAATTTGTTTTGCTGGCTGCCGGTGTATTACTGATCTGGGCAAACCGCCTATTTTTTGTAAATATGCAACCGGGAGGCTCTGCATTTTGGGTGGGCATAGGGGTAGTATTTATTATTCAGTCGTTATTATTATCAGGTGCAGATTACGTCGCTTACAAAAGAGGAAAAGAATATGCAGTCAAACTGCAGCAGTTTATCAGTAAATCTTAGCGCGGTTATTAATTTTAACATTTCCGAAATCTTTCGTATTTCAAAAAATGCTTTACATTTGATCTACTAATACTTTCGTAATTAAAATCAAATGGTATGAAAACAGCATTCTTTAAAAGTTCTGTGTTTACAGCACTGGCATGTGCCTTAATGCTGATCACGGTTTCGGCTGGTGCACAAACCGCCAAAAATAAAAAGCAAAAACAGGAAGAGATCATCATCAAAAAAAAGGGTGATAAGGATGAGAAAATGACCATTGTAATTGAGGGGGATAAGGTAACTGTAAACGGAGAACCATTGGCAGAATTCAAAGATGATGATATTGTTATCAGGAAAAGAAATCTCTTTATTTCTCCCGATGGAGAAGATTGGGGAACCAGGGATTTCCGGACGCCACGTCAACCCTTTCCGCCAATGCCACCACGGGCATGGGGCTTTTCTGGTGGGGATGCAATGGGTAGCACAGAGCCCAGGGCTATGCTTGGCGTATACACAGAAAAAGATGAAAAAGGAGCTAAAATTAACCAGGTGATGGATGATAGTCCGGCAGAAAAGGCAGGATTGTCCAAAGGAGATATTATAACAAAAGCCGGAGATAAAGATATTGCAGATCCTTCTTCGCTGGCAGATGCTATTGGCGATTTAAAGCCCGGAGACGAAGTACAGATCCAATATCTCCGTGATAACAAACAAAAAAAGGTTAAAATAACATTAGGAGAGCATAAATCGTCTGCACGAACATTTCATTATAACGCACCTTCCTTCAATGACGACATGATAAAGGAGTTTAAATTTCGGGGACCGCAAAACTGGCAGGGCGATTGGGATATGTTTAACAGCAAACCCCAGCTTGGCATTCGTA
>CAMPJQ010000403.1 GCA_946886925.1 uncultured Terrimonas sp. | reverse complement strand
CCTTTAAGAGTTATATCAATATCTGAATTTTCACGATTTGTACCCAATGCCCTTGAGCCATAAATAACAACTTCATCAATACAGTTATACTTACGGAAAACGGAGCATAATTTTTCTTGTAATATATCAGATAATCCAAACATTACTCAGCATCTCTTAACTGTTGCATTTTGATATTAAAAGCATTAAACTCAGAAATATAATCTCCGGTTATGTTTTCAACAATTTCATTAGCAGTATTTTCATCATAAGTGTGAGAGGTTTTATTCCTGCTAATAATCATCTTCATCCATGACTCTCCGGAATCAGATGCAATTAATCCAAATTTATAGGCTTCCCTCACAGCATCCCTGCTCCCTCTTATCTCTGTATTCCCCTGATAAAAGAAATAATCTTTAATTACATTCCAGGCTAATTCATGTGTAAATTCAAAAGCCTGAATAATACCCTGTTTTTCAAGATCATTTAATTCATTATGGTTAAAGTAATCCACAGCTTTGTTTAACTGTGCCAGTGCTTTTTGAAAGTTGCTAAACCGTTGATGCCATCTAATATCCCTGCCTTCCATCTCTAATCTGATTTATGTTATTTCTCCACCACATCAAGCTCTACCTTCAGGTTATTGATAATAAATTCCTGCCTGTCGGGTGTGTTTTTACCCATGTAGAACTCCAGCAGGGTTTCAACAGAAGTAGCTTTATCCATCAATACAGGGTCAAGGCGAATATCTTCACCTATAAAATGCTTGAATTCATCAGGGCTAATCTCGCCCAGTCCCTTAAAGCGGGTTATTTCCGGCTTGCCTTTCAGCTTTTCTATTGCAGCCTTACGCTCTTCTTCAGAGTAGCAGTATATGGTTTCTTTCTTGTTCCTTACCCGAAAAAGAGGTGTTTGCAATATATAGAGATGATTCTCTTTTATCAGCTCCGGAAAAAATTGCAGGAAAAATGTAATCAGCAGTAAGCGGATGTGCATACCGTCCACATCAGCATCGGTTGCAATTACAATGTTGTTGTAACGCAGGTTTTCCATTTCCTCTTCAATATCCAGGGCTGCCTGCAGCAGGTTAAACTCTTCATTTTCATAAACAATCTTCTTGCTCATGCCATATGAGTTAAGCGGCTTACCCCTTAAACTGAAAACCGCCTGGGTATTTACATCTCTGGATTTTGTTATCGATCCAGATGCTGAGTCACCCTCTGTTATAAACAACGTACTCTCTAAACTTCGCGGGTTCTTGGCATCTGTTAAATGCACCCGGCAGTCACGCAGTTTTTTATTATGAAGATTTGCCTTTTTTGCCCTGTCCCTTGCAAGCTTGCGAATGCCCGAAAGCTCTTTTCGTTCACGTTCTGCCTGTAATATCTTTTTAAGCAGCGCATCGGCAACTTCAGGATTACGGTGCAGGAAGTTGTCAAGCTTGGTTTTTATAAAATCGTTTACAAAGGTACGCACCGTAGGCTGGTTAGGCCCCATATCGGTTGAACCTAATTTGGTTTTGGTCTGCGATTCAAAAACCGGTTCCTCTACCTTAACGCTTATAGCGCTTACAATGGATTTTCTTATATCGGCGGCCTCAAAGTTTTTATTATAAAACTCTTTAATGGTCCTTACTATAGCTTCTCTGAAAGCCGCAAGATGGGTACCACCCTGAGTAGTATTCTGCCCGTTTACAAACGAATAATATTCTTCGCTGTACTGGGTCTTACTGTGCGTCATGGCAATCTCTATATCATCATCCTTAAGATGGATTATAGGATAAATCCTGTCGTCTTCGCTTATGGTTTCTCCCAAAAGGTCTTTTAAACCTTCTTCTGAATAAAATTTCTCCCCGTTATAAATTATAGTCAGTCCTGTATTCAGGTAACAATAATTTTTGAGCATTTTTTCTATATACTCATTACGGTACTTGTAGTTTTTAAAAATGGCATCATCTGCAAGAAACGTAACCTTTGTACCCTTTCGTTTAGTGGTTTCCGCAAGGTCTTCCTCTCCGGTAAGCTCACCTGCCGAAAATTCAGCAGCCTTAATCTGGTTATCTCTTATCGATTCTACCCTAAAATAACTTGAAAGCGCATTTACAGCTTTAGTACCTACACCATTTAAACCGACCGATTTTTTAAATGCTTTGGAGTCATACTTACCACCGGTATTCATTTTAGAAACCACATCTACCACCTTACCCAGCGGAATTCCACGGCCATAATCCCTTACGGTTACGGTTTTATCCTTTACCGTAATTTCTATGGTCTTACCGGTGCCCATAACAAACTCATCTATAGAGTTGTCTATCACCTCTTTAATAAGTATATAAATACCGTCATCCGGCGAAGAGCCATCTCCCAGCTTACCGATGTACATACCGGGACGCATACGGATGTGTTCCTTCCAGTCTAATGAACGGATATTGTCTTCAGTGTACTGATTCTGCTCCAGCATAAAATTTACGGATTTTCTGCTAATATATTATATAAACGCATAAAATGAAAGCCGTATGAAAGAAACTTATTAAAAGCATCTCAACATACGGCATATAAATTTATTGCAGTATTTAAGCCCTGTTTATGCGGTATGCCGCAACCGATTGTTGATTAATGTAAATAGTGATATATCCATTTGCATTATTTTCCAACTGAACTTCAAACTCAGCCGTCTCGCCATTAAGCACAGGATGTACTTCTTTAAAAATCTTTTTGTTGCTTAAATAATAAGCTACCCTATCTCCCGGTTTAAGATTTTTAATCTTAAACGGAATAATATTAGATTTTAAATTGGTAAGTGTACCTAAAAAAGGCGTTACAAACTCATAACCACCCATAAGATAATTACCATAGTATAGTGGCAGGTTTGCAAAATCGCTTTCGGTTTTATTGGTTAGCAGCCAGCGCTTGTCATCGGGGAAATGGTTAAGGAAAAACACATCAGGATCTGTAAAGAAATACTTATCGTTAAAATTAAATTCAAACTTTGGTGGATTTCCTGTTGCAGCCCCTGCAGCCCATGTAACATCTATTAACTTCCAGTCACCATTAATTTTTACCGCATTCCAGGCATGATCACTCTTACCTGGCTGTTTGCCAATATGTGCTATATGCGATTTTGAAGAACCCGGGATAATAACTGTTTCCAGCCCAACCCTATCAGCAACCTGTGCAAATAAAGTAGAATACCCCTGGCAAACCCCTTTTTTTGTCTTCAGTGTTTTATGTGCCAGGTCTTCTTTAAATTTTCTTTGTTTTTCCAGTTTTTCAGCTTCTGTTTTAAAAGAATATGCCACCGGCCTTTCATTCACGCCGTAGACAGCAAGATCATATCTCACATTTAAAGCTATCCATGTAAAAATAGCGCGGGCTTTTTCATCATCACGCGAAAAATCATTGCTTACCTTTTCGGCAAACTTATCTATATCTGAAAAAGAGTTGGAATAGCTTTTTACCTTAGTGTCTACTTTAGCAAAATCCTGCGCGGAAACAGGCAGGATAAAACACCAAAACAATAAAAGACTAAATGCAATTTTTAAAGTTATGTTTCTCATACTTTTATAAAACCAAAAATCCTGCCAGTTTTTAGTATCTAAGCCCCTAAGAAACTAAGGCCGACAGTGATATAAAATAGCTTTATCATAAGGTGTCCAAAGACTCGTGCGCTGATTAGCTGCCTTTAGTGCACAGTTTGTCCATGTATTACACGTATAGAAAAGACTGTATTTACCTTTACCCTCATAAAAAGTATCATACAGTCCATAGCCGCTGTTTGCTATCAGCTGTAAATTATTACCTGCATCATAAGAAAAACTCTCCTCTATGTAATTGATTAAAGCTTTATAATCTTCTTTACTAAGCTGTAGCTTTACACAGTCTTCATCCTCATTTACCTGCCTGTAAAACCTTGTATGCATGGCAGATGTACCCAAATAAAAAGCAGCATTAAAAGCCGTACTTGCCTTTAG
>CAMPJQ010000402.1 GCA_946886925.1 uncultured Terrimonas sp. | reverse complement strand
TAACCCTGGTTTTTTCATCTATTGGTTTCGAAACAAAAGAACTGCAGGTTACAGGAACAGATCCTGTTGAAGCGGAGCTTACGCCTTCCTCGGTCCTCGGCGAAGAGATAGTCGTTGCCGCCACCCGAACGGCTACAAAAGCGATGGAATCGCCGGTAACCATTGAGCGGGTTAGTGCTGCTAATATCCGCAATACACCTGCCACCAGCTATTACGATATGGTAGCGCAACTAAAAGGGGTAGACGTTACCACCTCATCGCTCACTTTTAAAACACCCAGTACCCGCGGATTTAATTTCTCGGGTAATACCCGCCTTAACCAGTTGGTTGACGGGATGGACAACCAGGCGCCGGGACTTAATTTTTCAGTAGGGAATTTTACAGGACTCACTGAACTGGATGTTGAAAGTATGGAATTGCTGCCGGGCGCTTCATCGGCATTATATGGATCGGGCGGCGTTAACGGCACATTGCTGATCAATAGTAAAGATCCTTTTAAATACCAGGGACTAAGCTTCCAGGTCAAAACAGGAATGAACCATGTAGACAAAAGCCAGCGCAGTGAACCCGGTTGGTATAACGATTGGTCGGCCCGCTGGGCAAAGGCTTTCAACAATAAATTCGCCTTTAAAATAGGTTTTCAGTTGGTGCAGGCCAAAGACTGGATTGCCAACAGCACGCAGGACTATGATCGGCTTACCCGTAAAACATTACCGGGCAACAGGCAGTCAGACCCCAATTACGATGGCATTAATGTATATGGCGATGAAACCAATATGCGCGATAATGGATTTAGCATGAAAAGCCTTGCACAATTGGTACAGGCACAAACGCAGCAGGGTGTGCTGGCAGCAACCGTCGGAACGGTAGATATTGTTCAGATCATGAATGCAGTATTGCCACCCAATGCAACACCTGCGCAAATTGGAGGATTCATTGGAACCCTGCCGGAAGCCTTACGCGGACCCGTTACCAATATGGTACCATTTTATTTTGGGTTGAGAAATGATATTATTCCTGAGGCAAGTGCTTCACGTACGGGTTATGCAGAAAGTGATATGGTAAATCCCAATACCGTGAACTTTAAATTATCCGGAAGTATTCATTATAAGATCACTTCTGCTCTTGAAGCATCATTTGCCGGCAATTTTGGAACAGGTAGTACCGTATATACAGGCAGCGACCGCTATTCCTTAAAAGATGCAAAAATTGGGCAGTATAAGCTGGAACTGCGGAGCAAAAGCTGGTTCCTCCGGGGCTATACCACGCAGGAAGATGCCGGTGAGGCCTATAATGCCACCATTACCGCCCGTCGTTTAAATGAGGCATGGAAGCCAAGTACCCAGTGGTTCCCCGAATATGTAGCTGCTTTTGTACAGGCCAGAGGCGCCGGGGCCGATGAAGCCGCCGCACATAGCGCCGCACGGGCGTTTGCCGATCAGGGCCGCCCGGCAGCAGGTTCTGCCGCGTTTAAGCAATTGTTCGACCAGGTACGCTCTACACCCATACCTGCCGGTGGCTTATTTTTAGATCGCAGCGACCTGTGGATGACAGAAGGGCAATATAATTTTAAAGAAGTAATTCCTTTTGTTGAGCTGATCGTAGGCGGATCGTGGAAACAATACATATTGAATTCACAGGGCACACTGTTCATTGATTATGACGGCCCCATAAAAATTAACGAATACGGTGCTTATGGTCAGCTCACTAAAAAACTGATCAACGATCATTTAACTTTAAGCGTTTCGGGACGTTACGATAAAAACGACAACTTCAAAGGACGGTTCACCCCAAGGGCTTCGGCTGTGGTGAAATTAGCAGATGATCACAATGTTCGGCTTAGCTATCAAACCGCTTACCGTTTCCCTTCCACCCAACAGCAATACATCAACCTGGAAATAGGCGGCGGACAGTTTTTGATTGGCGGATTGCCATGGATTCACGATGCTACCCTGCCCGGTGGTAAACCCGGACCCAACCTGAACGCGCAAACATCGGTACGTTTGGATAATAATGCACAACCCCTGGGCGCCTATCATCCACGGGAACTAAAACCCGAAAGTGTGGCTTCGTATGAAATAGGATATAAAGGACTGATCGCAAAAAAATTATTGGTTGATGTATACTATTATACAGGCCAATATGACAATTTTATAGGGAGAACACTGGTAGCAAGACAGGTTTCTCCCCAGCAAAACCAAATATATTCCATTGTAGAAAATGCGGCCACAATGTCTTCTACCGGTGGAGGCGATGTAAAAATTGATCCCATCAAAGTAAAAACCTCCGGCTATGGTATTGGGCTGGATTATCGTTTAAGCAGCGGACTTTCTGCTTTTGCCAATTATTTTCACGATGAACTCGGTGACGTGCCTGCCGATTTCATTGCCAATTTTAATACGCCCGACCATCGTATCAATTTCGGTGTGGGGCATGCCAGGTTTGGAAAAAGCAAACGCGTTGTATTTAATATTACCGGCCGCTGGCAAACAGATTTCTTATGGGAAGGCGATTTTGCAACCGGCACGGTGCCTTCTTTTTTTACCATGGATGCTATGATAGGTTACCGGTTTCCGGCTATCGGTTCGCTGGTTAAGCTGGGCGCTACCAATGTGCTTAACAAATATTATATGAATGGGTTTGGCAACCCCGAAATAGGCGGATTATATTATGTGAGCTTTGCATACAATGTTTTCTAAACTGCAGCGTTATTTTAAAAACACACACTAAAAAAGCCCCGGTGCCTCAAATAACTGGCGTCGGGGTTTATTTTTTTAAAGGGTATTCAACAAATCACAACCTGCTTTCTGTATTTTTGATTTAGGCAACCCCGGACCATATTTTTTCATCCGAATCAAAAATTATGAACAGTCGTTCCATTTCTTCCGCAGTTTTCATATTTATTTTATTGATGATGCCATTTACATTTGGCTTTAAACCATTGGCGGGCGCTGGTCAAAATAACAATTCAGAACCCAACATCATTATCATCTTCATGGATGATATGGGCTATGGTGATCCTGAATGCTATGGTGGATTTCCATATCACACACCCAATATTAATAAACTCGCGGTACAGGGTATGCGCTTTACCAATTTTTACGCTGCGCAGGCTGTTTGCAGTGCTTCCAGGGCGGCATTGCTTACGGGTTGCTATCCAAACCGTGTCGGTATTCGTGGCGCACTTTTTCCGTGGAGTACAATTGCGCTGGATCCCGGGGAGGAAACCATAGCAGAGCTTTTGAAAGCCAAAGGATACAATACCGGTATGGTAGGCAAGTGGCACCTGGGACAAAAGGAGCCTTACTTTCCATTACAACAGGGATTTGATGAATGGCTGGGCCTTCCTTACTCCAACGACATGTGGCCCGTAGATTATGATGGAAAGCCAATAACGGATACGGCTAATCGCAAATCCCGTTATCCTCCTTTGCCCCTTATGGATGGCAATAAAAAAGTAAGGGAAATAAAAACATTGGATGACCAGGCGCAGTTAACGGGTCTGTATACGGAAAGAGCCAAACGATTTATAAGGCAAAACAAAGCACATCCTTTTTTCCTGTATTTTGCGCACTCCATGCCCCATGTGCCCATTGCCGCATCCCCTGCATTTAAGGGAAAAAGCGGCGCGGGTTTATTTGGTGATATGATAGAAGAAGTAGACTGGTCGGTTGGAGAAATTATGCGCACCCTTGAAGAACAGGACTTGACGAAAAACACGCTGGTCGTTTTTACCAGCGACAACGGACCCTGGCTCACTTTTGGCAACCATGCCGGCAATACCGGTGGGTTACGTGAAGGAAAAGGAACCGCATGGGAAGGCGGTCAAAGAGTTCCCTGTATTATGCGGTGGCCTGCCGTTATTCCTGCCGGAACCATTTGTAATAATATTGCTTCCACCATTGACCTGCTGCCCACTATTGCGGGTATATGTAAAGCAAAGCAACCTGCA
>CAMPJQ010000401.1 GCA_946886925.1 uncultured Terrimonas sp. | reverse complement strand
TTGCACGCAAAAAACCTGTTGAGGTAGGACAATTGTATGGCGATAAAGTAGAAGTTAAATCAGGCTTGAAAGTGGGGGAACAAATTATTACAGACGGCTTCCAGGGGCTCTACGAGGGACAGCCGCTTACAACAAACATGATGTAATGTAAGTAGTAAGTAGTAAGTGGGGAGGGCTGGTGTGGATATTGTACCTATTGTAAAAAACATGGCGTTTGCCAGAGGGCGCTTTATCTATCGTGCATGCTAAATAAATTACAGGCTGATTTTTGTAATGCCAAAATTTTCCTTCTGGTTTTATTGACTTTGCATCATCAGCACAGACAATCTTTTGTGGATATACAACACTAATTAATATGAGTGCTTTAGAAAATCTGACAGCCAAGTTTAAAGAGTTCAGGCCTACAACCTGGAGTATAAAAAACAGGACTTCCATTTACCTGCTGATGTTATTTGTCAGCTCAATCGGAATATTTCAGTTTGTTACTTTACCGAAAGAGCAATTTCCCGACATTGTAATTCCAACAGTATATATTCAAACGGTGTACGTAGGTAATTCGCCGCGCGATATTGAAAACCTGGTTACCCAGCCCATCGAAAAACAGATCAAGGGTATTACGGGAGTAAAAATTCAGAAAACAACAAGTACTTCTGTTCAGGATTTTTCCGCTATTGTAGTAGAGTTCAATACAGATGTAGATATAGATGTGGCGGTACAAAAAGTGAAAGACGCGGTAGATAAAGCCAAAACTGATCTTCCTACAGACCTTACGGAAGAGCCTTCTGTAATGGAAGTGAGCTTGTCGGAAATCCCCATCATGTATGTAAACATGAGCGGGGATTATGACGAAATGAAACTGAAAAAATATGCCGATGACCTCCAGGATAAGCTGGAAGAACTTTCCCAGATAACGCGTGTTGATATTGTTGGCGCCCCGGAAAGAGAGTTTCAGATCAATGTAGATAATTACAGGATGCGCAGCGCCAATATAACTTTTGATGATATTGCCAATGCCGTGGCGCGTGAAAATATGGACATCTCGGGCGGTTTGCTGGAAGTAGGCAATATGAAACGCACATTGCAGCTTAAAGGTCAGTTCCGCTCGGCTTCCGACATTGAGAAGGTGGTGGTAAGGAGTCCAACCGGCGCCTCCATTTATTTGAAAGATATCGCAGTTATTAAAGACACTACCAAAGAAAGAGAAAGTTATGCACGGCTGGATGGCAAAAATGTAATTACACTTAATATCGTTAAACGTTCGGGTGAAAACCTGATTGAAACCGCTGATGCGGTAAAGCTGGCTGTAAAGGAATTGCAGGACAGCCAGTTCCCTAAGGACCTGAACATTACCTTAACCGGGGATCAGAGTAAAAATGCCAAACATTCATTTGATGAACTGGTGAATTCTATTGTTATTGGTTTTGTGCTGGTATTGATCATCCTTATGTTTTTTATGGGTGTGACCAATGCTTTTTTTGTTGCGCTTTCTGTTCCTCTCAGTATGTTCGTTGCATTTATGTTTTTGCCGGCGGCGGATCTGATAATAGGCGCAAATGTTACACTCAATTTCATGGTATTGTTTGCACTTCTGTTTGGATTGGGTATTATCGTGGATGATGCCATTGTGGTTATAGAAAATACACACCGCATATTTATACAGGCAAAAGGTAAACTAACCTCTGAAAAGTCGGCCATTGTTGCGGCGGGAGAAGTGTTTATCCCGGTGCTGGCGGGTACCCTCACTACACTCGCTCCTTTCTTTCCATTGTTGTTCTGGCCGGGTATTATTGGTAAGTTCATGATCTACCTGCCGGTGATGCTCATCTTTACGCTTACGGCATCGCTTATTGTAGCGTTTATTATGAACCCGGTGTTTGCGGTTGATTTCATGAATCATCCCGAAGGGGAAGAGAAGGAAAAGAAATCCGCTATTTTCAAAAAGCCTTTTTTCTGGGTGGCTATCGCAGCAGGTATAGTGCTTGATCTTTCCGGGGCACCTTTTTTAGGAAATATCCTGTTGTTTTTAGTACTCATGGTTATACTAAACCGCTATGTGCTTGAAGGAATGATTCGCGCCTTTCAGAACAGGGTGCTGCCCTGGATCATGGGCCACTATGAAACCTTGTTACGCTGGGCTTTAAAAGGATGGAGGCCAGTACATTTATTATTGGGCACCATTGGTTTGCTGATCCTGAGTTTCATGATATTTGGATCGGCAGTAAGCAGCCAGCGGGTACCCATTGTCTTCTTTCCAAAAGCGGATCCTAATTTCATTTATGTGTACCTGAAATTGCCCGTAGGTACCGATGTAGAATACACGGATTCTATTACCCATAACCTGGAACAGCGTGTATATAAAGTGCTGGATATGGAAAACGGCAAAAAGAACCCGATAGTGGAAAGTGTAATTTCTAACGTGGCCATTGGCGCTGGTGATCCGCAAAGCGGCGACAGAAGTTCTCGACCCGAACTGGGCAGGGTACAGGTATCATTTGTTGAATTTGAAAAAAGACATGGTGCATCTACAGCGGCTTTGCTCGACTCTATACGCAATGCAATCAAAGGCATTCCGGGGGCTGAGATTTCGGTAGACCAGGAAGCGAGCGGACCACCCACCGATCCTCCCATTAACATAGAAATTGCCAGTGAAGATTTTGATAAGCTGATTAAAACGGGCGTTGGCTTAAAAAACTACTTAGATTCCATACAGGTACCCGGTGTGGAAGAACTGAAGATGGATGTGGATTTAACCAATCCGGAAATCAGCATCACCGTAAACAGGGAAAGGGCATTGATTGAAGGGGTGTCATCGGCACAGATTGGCATGGAGATCCGTACAGCATTGTTCGGAAGAGAAGTGTCTAAAATAAAGGATGGCGAAGATGAGTATAAGATACAGCTACGTAACAATGAACTGCAACGCAAAAGCCTTTCCGATTTGTTGAACATGAATATCACTTTCAGGGATATGGCCAGCGGTGGCGCTATAAAAAATGTGCCCATCAGCTCGCTGGTTACGGTAGATTATACCAACACGCTCGGCAGTGTAAAGCGGAAAGATCAGAAAAGAGTGATAACACTGCGTTCCAATGTGCTTACATCGCAGGGCTATACACCAACAGCAGTCAATCAGCAGATAAAAAATTATATAGATGATTTTCCCGGACGAGCAGATGGCGTTACTATTAAACAAACCGGTGAAGGTGAGCAGCAGGCGGAAACGGGGGCGTTTCTTTTTAAAGCCATGGTTATTGCCCTAATGCTGATATTGTTTATACTGGTATTGCAGTTTAACTCTGTGAGCAAACCGGTTATTATTTTGATGGAGATCATTTTTAGTATCATTGGGGTATTGTTAGGATTTAGTTTAACGGGCATGGAAGTATCGGTAGCGTTTACTGGATTAGGTATTGTTGGTTTGGCAGGTATTGTGGTAAAGAACGGGATACTGGTAATTGAGTTTGCGGATGAATTGAGAAGCCGTGGTTTAAAAACGCGGGAAGCCATGATTGAAGCAGGTAAAACACGTATCATCCCTGTGTTGCTCACCGCGCTCGCTGCTATATTTGGTTTGATCCCATTAGCTGTAGGATTTAATATTGACTTTGTAGGCTTATTCTCCAGCTTTGAACCGCATATTTTCTTTGGCGGCGACAGTGCGCGATTTTGGAAGCCACTGGCATGGACCATTATCTTTGGTTTGATCTTCGCCTTCTTTATGACGCTGATCATTGTACCCAGTATGTACCTGATCGCTGAAAGGCTGAGAAGACCGATGCGCAGGCAGTTTGGTGGCAAATGGATCTCTATGCTGGGCATACCGCCTTTCACTATTGTATTTATGCCGCTAATGATATATACGATGATCCGGCAAAGAATAAGTGCGGCACGCAGAAGAAGAAAATTAGGAAACAGTGTTAATAAAGCATGGATTGGAAGTTGGTTTTAGGAG
>CAMPJQ010000400.1 GCA_946886925.1 uncultured Terrimonas sp. | reverse complement strand
GGGTGGAAACCCTGGCCCGTTTTTAATCCGTACCCTATGAAAACTGGGACTAAATTACAATGTTTTTTGATTTTTGCAAGAATTTTCATGCTTAAAATCACGTCTGGCAAGCCTTTCGATAGTATTTTTACGGTAATGTAAGTGGTTTCACATGGGCTTTTTACTTACTTTATAAGTGCTATTCTTTTTTTGCATTCAAAATAAAGCCGAAGGTGGTACCTACGTCTGGTTTGCTGCGAATATGAATGCTTTGGCCGTGTGCCTCAATAATATGTTTGCAAATAGCAAGCCCCAGCCCACTTCCTCCTTCTTTTCTGCTCCTGGCGGCATCGGTTCGGTAAAATCTTTCAGATATCCGTGGAATGTGTTCTTCAGCAATCCCAATCCCGTCATCGCTTATTTCCACCAGCACATGCCTTTCGTCTGTAATATAGGCGCTGGCGGTTACATTGCCATTGGTTTTACCATACTTTATAGCGTTATCTGTAAGGTTAATGAGTACCTGCCTTATTTTTTCCTTGTCTGCAAAAACAACAATAGGCGTTTCGCAGCCTTTTTTTAGCCCTAATCTAACCCCTCTTTTTGTGGCCAGCAGAGAAAGGGAATCAAACACTTCCCGAACAAGATCCTGTATAACGAAATTCTCTTTATCTAATATTTGTTCCCCACTTTCCAGCCTGGTGATCTCATCAAGGTCATTGAGCAGGTTTACCAGACGGGATACATTTTTTGATGTGTTGTTTAAAAATTTTGTACTTACTTCTGTGTTCTCTGAAGCTCCGGCCAACAAAGTTTCTACGTACCCCTGTATAGCAAAAATGGGTGTTTTTAATTCGTGCGAAAGGTTTTGCAAAAATTCTTTACGGTAGGCTTCATTCGCTTTTAATATTTCAATTTCTTTTTTCTTTTGCTCAGCCCATTTTTCAACATCTTCACTTACTTCGTCCATACTTTTTTGCGGGAGTAAATTCTTATAATAAAATTCCTCTCTTTTACTGGCTTTTGTTTGATAAATGAATTTATAGATGAGTTTAATCTTTCTGTAAATGAACCGCTGAAGGGTATACAATATCAGGGCATAACTTCCGGCCATAACAATAACAAACGCCATTATAAATACCCACCACAATGGCTTTAATAAAAATATGCCTGCCGCTACAGGAAGCGCAATAAAAAATGCCGTAAAGCCTGCCAACTGGCGGGGAGAAAAGTTTTTTTTAGTGAGCATACATTCAGATTATCGAAGCATTGATTATTGAGACCCCTTGCAAAAGTTTCGGGGGTTTATCTTAAAGATATTTCATAAGGTAACACATTGCCATTACAATTGCCTGAATGTAAAGTTAAAATGCAGGGATTCATTTATATAGAAGGTAGAAGGCCAAACAAAAATGCAGAATATCTGTACAGGCGAAGTGATTTATCTTCTTTACTGCAAAAGATGCCGGATCATATTACCATTTTGTATCCCACTCCTTTTACAGTAGTGATGCAGTCTATACCAAGCTTCTGGCGGATTTTCCTGATGTGCACGTCAATGGTTCTGTCTCCAACAATTACTTCAGTTCCCCATATCTGGCTCAATATCTCATTGCGCAGGAACACTCTTCCTGGTTTAGTTGCCAGCAGATGCAGCAGTTCAAATTCTTTCTTGGCTAAAACGAGTTCCTGGTCATTCACCAGAACAATAAACCTCACGGGGTCAATCGTTATATTGCCAGCCTGTAAAATTTTATCATTTTCAGGTTTCTGTACTCTTCTGAACAGCGTATTTACTTTGGTCACCAGTATTTTAGGGCTAACCGGCTTGCTGATGTAATCATCTGCACCGTATTCAAGTCCCTTAATATGCGACACTTCATCGCTTAATGCGGTAAGAAATATAATAAGTGTGTCGTGGAACGCGGGTAACGACCGCAATGTTTTGCATACCTCCATGCCTGTTTTATAAGGCATCATTACATCCAGCATAATCAGGTCAGGCTTTATAAGTTTTGCCTTATGCAGTGCTTCCTCTCCATCTTTGGCTATTATTGTTTCGTATCCTTCTTTCCTGAGGTTGTAACTCACAATTTCAAGGATATCCGGCTCATCATCAGCAATCAGTATTTTTTTCCCTTTCTGCTCCATTAACAATATGTTTACGCAAAAATAACCCGGCCTGCCATATGTGCCTCAAAGCCGGGATTATGAAATTGTTAACCCATTTTGCAGTTTGGCACTAAATTCTCTCTGTTTAACGTTAATGATTGAGTTATTGTCCGGTAATTTTTTATAAAATTCCGGCAATAATCTCCTTCATCTAATATCCTTAATTTTGTAGCAGTTCAATATATATGTATAAGACAATATCTATACTCATCGCATTATTCCTTTTTTCAGAAGCTGCAACCGCTCATATTGATACTTTAAAGAAGAAAGTGAATATAGCCCGTGTCCGGTATCATGAAAATATTGAAAAGGAACAGCAACTGGCACTGCATTTTAATGGAGGCAACGGAGACTGGATCAATGCATCTGCAAATAAAGATATTAATACACTGGTTACAAATGCATTAATTAAAGAAGTTGATATATTAAAGGATTCAATAGAATCCGGCGCCCAGCTTGATCACAGGTTAAAAGTAAAATACCTGAGCGGGTTAGAAAACCTCCTTAAAGGATTTAATGCGGGTTGGCGCAATAAAAGTTTTACTGCCGTTCTTGCCCGGGAATTACTGGAAAATTATAAAGCCTTAATGGCGGCCGATATTAAAAAGCAGGATATCCGCTCTATTGTTGAAAATGCCTCCTACGAAGTGGGCAATATCAACATTAACGGAAGCGGGAGTGCTATGTATGAAAACCAGGGATTCGAAGCATCCCGTATCATTTTGTTCAGGAAATTCTGCCAAAAATATCCCGACAAAACCCTTGCTATGCTGGAACAGTATTACAATGTTCCTTTTGCCGACAGCCTTGTTAAAGCAGCGGCACATCGAAATCCGAACCAGCTATATGATTATGCCGCAGCTACGCGCACCCAGGCAGGTCGTTTGATAAGGAGAAACAGGGATTCGCTGGTTAAAGCCATTGTTGCTATCGCCAGCAGCAAAAGCGGTCAGCAATATTATCCCTTCCTTGATGAGATTGTGCATGGACGTTTAACCATGCCCGATATATTTCATGCTATGGATGATAACCTGCTGTATTACCGTTTGCTGGTGAAAACTCAGATTGGTTATGCAGAAAGGCTTGTCAAAAAAGATACCCCACTGGCTCACGATAAATTATTGTTTAAACTGCAGGACAGGGCCAAAAATATTTTTATAGAACAGGTTAATGCCCTGCATGATCTCCCGGATAATGCCCGCTTTAAAATTACCGACCCGCTTACACCACAGGAGTTGTATTACCTTATTGTTTTGGGTGAAGATGTAATGTATACTTCGAGTTATAAAGGAATATTTAACCGCATGATGCAACGCATGCCTGTTCCTTCGGGTGATTCGTTGCTGATGAGTGTGAGGTTTGATCGGTTTAAAAAGTTTATCAGGCTGGCTGCGGGTTATAATAAACTGGATGAATTTCTGCAAACCATGCCCGACAGCAATTCGCAACGCTTAATGATGGCTTTCGTACGCGGACTTGAAAAAAGCGGCACTCTTGAAGATGCAGTGGATGTTGCGGACTCGTATGGAAGCATTAAGAATCCTTTGGTAAAAAAACTCATAGACCAGGAAATTGAGAAAAATCTCACACAGGCAAAAGAATCACAGGACAGACGGGCCGTTGTTATTTACGATATTTTGCAAACGATCTTCCAGTCATCGCAGGACAGCAGTATTGATGTTTCGGCAAAATTGAACATACCACCCGTATACAAGGTAAATTATAAAGATCTTTTAGACGACAGCGGACGCATTGTACAGCAGGTTTTCTTTTATGGCGACCAGGATGGTAAAGAGTCATATGCC
>CAMPJQ010000399.1 GCA_946886925.1 uncultured Terrimonas sp. | reverse complement strand
AAATTAAACAGATAGTATTCACAGTGTTGATAAGCGCCGCCACCGCGATCGGAGTCATGTATGCTTATAACTCATTTATTGCAAAACCCGTGGCTATCCAGGATGGTGTAAAAATTCCGGCTAATTATGCAGGATTATTTAATGGAGACAATATCCCTGGTCCTGTAGACTTTGAACAACCTTCCAAAATAGCCGTACCCGCGGTAGTGCATATTACCACAGTGATTGGAAAATCAGAGGCCAGCAATAATCTCCCCCGTAAAAGCAATCCTTTTCGCGGGCTTGTGCCTGATGACTTTTTTGACGATTTTTTTGGTAATGGACCCAATATGAGAAGCATGCCGCAAAGAGCTTCGGGATCTGGCGTTATCGTAAGCCAGGATGGTTATATTATTACCAATAACCACGTAATTGACGGGGCCTCCGAAATTAAAGTTGGCCTCAATAATAACAGCAGTTATACGGCAAAAGTGGTAGGTGCCGATGCCAGCAGCGATCTTGCAGTATTAAAAATTGATGCAAAAAACCTTCCCTTTTTATTGTATGGCAATTCCGACAATGTACAAATAGGACAATGGGTGCTGGCTATTGGCTACCCTTTAAACCTGGAAACTACGGTAACTGCGGGTATAATCAGTGCCAAAGGAAGAACATTGGGTTTAAATGCGCGCAGGAGTAAAACGCCTATAGAATATTTTATACAAACAGACGCGGCGGTTAACCAGGGAAATAGTGGCGGCGCGCTGGTTAATACAAATGGTGAATTGGTTGGCATTAACTCTGCTATCGCATCTCCCACCGGATCATACGCCGGCTATTCCTACGCTATTCCCGTAAATATTGTAAAGAAAATAGTAAACGATCTGATTCAGTTTGGTACTGTTCAAAGAGCATATTTAGGCATTAGCTATCTTCCCGATGAGGCTCCGGATTCTGAAAAAGAGAAAGTAGGTTATAAAACAGGACAGGGTGTATATGTAAGAGAAGTTGCGGAAGACGGAGCCGCAGCAGCTTCTGGCATCAAGTCCGGCGATTATATTTCTAAGTTTAATGATGTTCCCATTACATCAGGTAACGAACTGGTAGAAAAAATTGCAAGACAGAAACCGGGCGATAAAGTTAAAGTTACCTATCTAAGAAATGGAAAGGAATTTACTGTAACACTTACCCTAAAAAATAAAACGGGTACATATGATATAGTAAGAACTTCTGCGCTGGATGATTTTGGAGTGGATTTTGCTCCACTTGACAAGAAAAAAGCAAACGAATACGGACAAACCGGTGGTGTAATAGTGAAAAAAATAAATCCTAACGGCTTAATAGAAGCACAAACAAGGATGCGTGACGGATTTATTATTCTTCGTGTAAATGATAACCCTGTAACATCTGTTGATGAATTGTCCGATGAAGTTGAAAAAGCAGGAAACAGCATTAAACTGGACGGGTTTTACCCTGGTTTTGAGGGGTTGTATACTTACAATATCAGTAAAGAGCCCCAATAAAAAGCATCGTCGCGATCTTAATTTTAGCATATACAAGTGTCCCGGAAAACCCGGGACCTTTTTTTTTACAACAAAGTCAGTACGGATCCCGCACACAATCATGAATGTAACATTAAACAATCTTATTTTCTAATAATCCATGCATTAGTCCAACGCATGCTGCCCTACTACCCTTCTGCATCAGCCACGCATATAACGTTCATTTTTCATCCGGACTTCCTGCCCCGCTAAGGGTAATCCATTAGGTTAGCGGACTGGCAGTATGATGCTGCTGTAAAGCCATTTGAAAACCTGAAAAAAAAATATATATTCGTGATATCGTTATTTTTCGGAAACGAAAGCCTGAACAATAATTTTCATGAACCTTCACAGTTGCCCTTTCCTTATTACAACAGGTTAAGCTACAAATGCGATGTATTGTAATGTATACAAACTAAACAATGATGAAAGGAAAATTCCCGCGCAAAAAAAAACGTAGATTCTCTTTGCAAAGATTGTCCCTCCGGCAGCGAATTCCATTACTGATCTGCCTGCTGTTATGCAGTGTGGTAGCAATTTTCAGCCTGATGTCTTACCTAAGTGTCAGAAGTCTTGAAATAAACGCGGGCAAACAGCGGCTTATCAACCTTTGTTCACAAGCAAGCACCATGATTGAGGAGTCTCTGCGCGAAATAGTAATAGATACCGAAGAAGCCATTACGGAGCATACCGCCCTCGCTTATCTAAGAAGTGGCACACCGGAATCAAAAAAAGCAACGCTCAATTTATTACAGCAAATAGGAGGCGACGGATCTTCGGTTTGTGCGGAACTGTTAGACAGCAATTTTAATAGCTTATTGTGGGCAGGCAGGTATCCTAATCGCGGAGTTGGTAGCCTCAGGTCATTGTCAGATACTTCCTCAAATAATTACAAAAACAGAGCAGGCAATATTTACCAGGTTAATGACTCCATTTATTTCCCTGTTATTATTCCCATTATTGATAACAAAAAGACCCTTGGATATATAGTGAGGTACCGGCAGGTGAAGATAACGTCCAAATTAATAGAACAATTTTCGAAACTTGCAGGAAGAGGAGCAGCTTTGTATGTGGGCAACAGAGATGGCAGCCTTTGGACAGACCTGGTACATCCTGTATCGTATCAGCTTCCTGCAAACAACTTTAATAAGGATAAAACCTTTGAATACAACAACAAAAAAAAGAGCAAACTGATCGGTGCAATGCGTTACATACCTGATACACCCTGGGTAGTAGTGCTGGAATTCCCGCACCAGGCATTTTTGCAGGCATCAACAGAGTTTTTTAACTGGCTGATCATTGTAGGACTCATTCTTATCGGCGGAGGTATTGTAGCAGCGTCGTTTATGAGCCGCAACCTTACACAACCGCTCAATAAATTAACCGCTGCGGCAGCAGCCATTGCCAGCGGCCACTATGCTTCAACCGTGGATGTTAGCGGCATTGGCGAAGTTGGCAAACTGGGCCGGTCTTTCAATGCCATGTCAATAAAACTTAAGTCCGCACAGGATGTAATGGAGCAGCAAATCCGTGACGCCAAGCAGATGAATGAACAGTTGCGTAATCTTTCGGCCCATATGGAAAATGTAAGAGAGGAGGAAAGACTGCATATTGCCAGGGAAATGCATGATGAACTGGGTCAATTGCTGACAGGATTTAAAATGGAAGTTTACCTTTTAAAAAGAAAGCTTTCGGGTAATGAAGATCCCGCCATAACAGAAAAAATTCATTCGCTCGAAAATGCCGCGGGTGAAGCAATACAGTTCGTTAGAAGGCTTTCATCAGAGTTGCGGCTTGGCCCCCTGGAAGACCTGGGCCTAATTGCTGCGCTGGAGTGGTATTGCAGTGAATTTACAAAACGCTTTAATATTCCTGTTGCTTTTAATAGTTCTGTTACCGACCTCCAAACCTCTTCCGTCATCAAAACCGGGTTGTTCCGTATTTACCAGGAATCGCTTACCAATGTTGCGCGTCATGCCAATGCCACCAGGGTAGAAGTTAATTTTGCCATCATTAATGATAAACTATCGCTTACCATACGGGATAATGGCAAGGGATTTAACGCCAGCTCGTCTGAAAAGAGGAAAACCCTTGGCTTGCTGGGAATGAATGAAAGGGCTATAATGATCGGCGGGTCGCTGAAAATCACATCTGTCAAAGGAAAAGGTACTGTTGTGGAAATAACTGCTCCACTCATCAATGATGCGGTAAGCGTTTAAACTGTATAACTGTCCGGTTTCGCCGGATTCTTTGTAATTTTCCATGCAACAACGTATATGCGCAACCGAAAATACAAATAACTGGACTAAAAATGTTTAAATGCCAATATGAGTCGCAGTATTTGAATGGTGATGACTTATAATGAACTTACATCAGCCCACATTTTGTGTTCAATTATTTATTTTACCGCTGAATACATATTTCAGGCACTGGGTTTGTAT
>CAMPJQ010000398.1 GCA_946886925.1 uncultured Terrimonas sp. | reverse complement strand
CTTTTGGCCGCTATGGCGTTGGTGTAATTTTCTTTCCCAAAGAGATAAGGCTGCGGGAAGAATGCCGCGAAATATTTGCACGGGCCGCCGAAAAGCTCGGGTTGGAAATACTTACTTACCGCAAGGTACCGGTAAATATTACCGATATTGGTCAAACCGCTCTTTCTGTTGAGCCGGAAATTGAGCAGGTGTTTATTGCATGCCCCGATCATATTCAAAATTCCGAAGACTTTGAAAGAAAGCTGTTTATATTGCGCAATTACGCTACGCATACCATTAATAATACGGTAAAGAAAGACAGCATTGGTTTTTATATCGCTTCGCTCTCTTATAAAACAGTTACCTATAAAGGGCAGTTAACCAGTACGCAGGTACGCACTTATTTTCCCGACCTCAGCAATAAAAGAGTAGTAACTGCTTTTGGCTTGATACATTCCCGTTTTGCAACCAATACATTTCCTTCCTGGAAACTGGCTCAGCCTTTTCGCTTTATCGCGCACAATGGTGAGATCAATACTTTGCAGGGTAACTTAAACTGGTTAAAAACAAGTGAAAATGGGCTTTCTTCTCCGTATTTCAGTGAAGAAGAAATGGATATGCTGTTGCCCATTGTAACCAACGGACAGTCGGACTCGGCCTGTTTAGATAATATGGTGGAACTGCTTACGCTCTCGGGCCGCTCTTTGCCTCATGTAATGATGATGCTCATCCCCGAAGCATGGGATGATAACGATAAGATGGATCCTGTAAAGAAGGCATTTTACGAGTACCATGCGGCCGTTATGGAACCCTGGGATGGCCCCGCTTCTATTTCATTTACCGACGGAAAGATCATTGGAGCTACATTAGACAGGAATGGACTGCGTCCTTCACGCTTTTGTGTAACACACGACGACCGGGTGATTATGGCATCCGAAACAGGAGCTTTACCTGTAGATCCGCGTATTGTAAAAAGCTATGGAAGGCTGCAACCGGGAAAAATGTTCGTGGTGGATATGGAGCAGGGTCGCATCATCAGCGATGAAGAATTAAAACAGGATATATGCTCACAAAAACCTTACAGCGACTGGCTCAACCAGTATAAAATCCGGCTGGAAGAGCTGGCTTCTCCCCGCGTAACTTTTACGCATCTGTCTGAAGAGTCTGTTTTTAAATACCAGAAAGCATTCGGCTATAGTACAGAAGATATAGATATGCTTGTTAAACCGATGGCTATTGACGGCAAAGAACCGGTAGGATCAATGGGAACAGATGTTCCATTGGCTATCCTTTCCGATCAGCCCCAGCACCTCAGTAGTTATTTTAAACAATTGTTTGCCCAGGTAACCAATCCTCCGATTGATCCTATACGCGAACGCCTGGTAATGAGCCTTGCCTCTTACGTAGGCAATAATGGAAACCTGCTGGTAGAAGAACCTCACCATTGCCATGCAGTTGCTCTTAAGCAGCCTATACTTACCAGCACTGAACTTGAAAAATTACGCAGCATTGATACCGGTATTTTCCAGGCCAAAACCATTCAGTGTTATTTCAGGTCGGATGGTAAGCCTGGCTCTCTGAAAGCCGCTTTAGACCGTATTTGCCGCTATGCGGTAGATGCAGTGGAAGATGGGTTTGAAGTGCTTATTCTTTCGGACCGGGCAATAGATTCAGACCATGCCGCCATACCATCTTTGCTCTGTGTTTCTGCTGTGCACCACCATCTTATCCGCAAAGGATATCGCGGCCAGGTGGGCATTGTAGTAGAAGCCGGCGATGTATGGGAAGTACATCACTTCGCCTGTTTGATAGGATTTGGCGCAACCGCTATCAATCCATACCTGGCACTGGCAACCATCCGTACCATGAAAGCTACCGGCAAATGGGAAACAGATAAGGAATGGGAGGTATTGCGTAAAAATTATGTAAAAGCGGTTTGCGACGGATTACTGAAAGTATTTTCTAAAATGGGTATTTCCACGCTCCAGTCGTACCAGGGCGCTCAAATATTTGAAATACTGGGTTTGAACCAGGACGTGGTAAGCAAATATTTCACGGGTGCGGTAAGTCGTGTTGCTGGAATGGGATTAGATGAAATTGCGAAGGAAGCGCTTGCCAAGCATTCCCTTGCGTTCAATCTTAAAAATATTCCTGTTGATCGTTTATCCGTTGGCGGTATATACCAGTGGAAGCGCAAAGGTGAAGTGCACCTGTTCAATCCTCAAACCATTCACCTGTTGCAGCATTCAACACGCATGAATGATTACAATACTTTTAAAAAATACAGTAAGGTAGTAAATGACCAGGGCGAAAAAGCATGCACCTTACGCAGCTTGTTCCGGTTCAAACGCAACCGTCCTTCCATATCAATTGATGAAGTAGAGCCGGCTGAAAATATTTACAAACGTTTTGCTACCGGCGCCATGTCATTCGGATCTATTTCCTGGGAAGCACACACTACCCTGGCCATAGCAATGAACCGACTGGGTGGTAAAAGCAACACCGGTGAGGGAGGCGAGGATGAAAGAAGGTACGAAAAGCTGCCAAATGGCGATTCCATGCGTTCTGCCATCAAGCAGGTAGCTTCTGCGCGGTTTGGCGTTACCAGTTTATACCTTACTGAAGCAGATGAGTTGCAGATTAAAATGGCACAGGGGGCAAAACCCGGTGAGGGCGGACAGTTGCCGGGTCATAAAGTAGATGACTGGATAGGAAGAGTACGTCATTCCACACCGGGTGTAGGTTTGATCTCTCCCCCACCCCATCATGATATTTATTCTATTGAAGATCTCGCCCAATTAATATACGACCTGAAGAACGCCAACCGTGCAGCACGCATTAATGTAAAATTAGTGTCTAAAGCAGGTGTGGGAACCATTGCCGCAGGCGTAGCAAAGGCAAAAGCCGATGTAATTCTTATTGCAGGGTTCGACGGGGGAACGGGCGCATCTCCGGTAAGTTCTATTAAGCATGCAGGTTTACCCTGGGAACTGGGACTAGCCGAAAGCCATCAAACACTCGTAAAAAACCGCCTCAGGAGCCGCGTGGTATTACAGGCCGACGGGCAAATGAAAACGGCGCGTGATATTGCTATTGCTACATTGCTTGGGGCGGAAGAATGGGGCGTGGCTACGGCCGCGTTGATTGTGGAGGGTTGTATTATGATGCGCAAATGCCATCTCAATACCTGTCCTGTGGGTGTGGCAACGCAGGATCCCGAATTGCGTAAACGTTTTACCGGCAATGCCGATCACGTAGTGAACTTTTTTAAATTTATTACACAGGATCTTCGTGAACTCATGGCTGAGCTTGGCTTTAGAACGATCAATGAAATGGTGGGACAGGTGGATTGTCTGGAAAGAAGAGAAGGTATTGATCACTGGAAGTACAAAAAGCTGGACCTGTCGCCCATACTGTATAAAGAACCCGCCGCCGAATATACGGGCTTATATCACCAGGAAGAACAGGATCACGGGCTGGCAGGAGTATTAGACTGGCAGTTACTTGAAAAAGCTAAGCCGGCTCTGGAACAACGGGAAAGGGTATATGCCGAATTTAAGATCCGTAATATTGACCGTACTGCAGGCACTATTCTCTCAAACGAAATTACAAAACGCTACAGGGCGGCCGGATTACCTGATGATACGATTCATTTTAAATTTACAGGTACAGCCGGACAAAGCTTCGGCGCCTTTAATACGAAGGGTGTTACTTTCGAATTAGAAGGTGATGCCAATGATTACTTTGGCAAAGGGCTAAGCGGCGCCAGGCTTATTGTATATCCTTCAAAGGAAGCAGGATTTGTTCCGGAAGAAAACATCATTATTGGTAATGTGGCTTTTTATGGCGCTACATCGGGTGAAGCATTTATAAGAGGTAAAGCAGGTGAACGTTTTTGTGTAAGAAATTCCGGTGCCAATGCCGTTGTAGAGGGAGTAGGCGATCATGGTTGTGAGTATATGACGGGTGGTCGAGTTGTGGTGTTGGGC
>CAMPJQ010000397.1 GCA_946886925.1 uncultured Terrimonas sp. | reverse complement strand
TTTTATCGTTTGGCGGTGAGAAGTGAGAGGTGGGAAGTGAGAAAAGCTGACAGCTAATAGCTATCAGCTAATAACGAAGCAACTTCTGAACATACTCGTGGAGCCGGGATTTGGCAAGAAAATTCTTTTCCAGTTCCGCATTAAACGGTACAGGCGTATCTAAAGAAGCGCAGCGTAAAACAGGAGCGTCTAATTGAGCAAAACAATGTTCCTGTATCCATGCGCTGATCTCGGCCCCTATGCCACCAATTAACGTGTCTTCATGCAATATCAATACCCTGCCAGTGCGCGATACAGTATCGCTGATCGCATTGTAATCTAAAGGCAATAATGTTCGCAAATCAAGAATATCGAACGATATATCCATATGCCGGGCAGCATATTCCAGCGCCCAGTGCACCCCGGCGCCATAAGTAATAATGGAAATGTCTTCTCCTTCTTCCACCCACCGTGCTTTGCCAATGGGTATTTCATAATTTTCTTCGGGTACGGGACCGCTTATACTACGGTATAATGCCTTGTGTTCAAAAAATAACACAGGGTTGAGGTCATTTACCGCTGCTATCAGTAATCCTTTTGCATCCATGGCAGTGGAAGGATATACTACTTTTAAACCGGGTGTATGCACAAACCAGGCTTCATTGCTTTGTGAGTGAAAAGGACCGGCTCCCACACCTGCCCCCGTGGGCATACGGATCACTACATCGGCGTTTTGCCCCCAGCGATAATGTATTTTGGCAAGATTGTTAATGACCTGGTTAAACCCCGCTGTTACAAAATCGGCAAATTGCATTTCAACAATGCTTTTATATCCTTCAATGCTCAGTCCTAATGCGGCCCCTATAACAGCACTTTCGCATAAGGGCGTATTGCGCACCCTTTCTTTACCGAATTTATTCAGCAGGCCTTCTGTTATTTTAAAAACGCCTCCGTATTCCGCAATATCCTGTCCCATCAAAACCAGGTTATCGTGGGTGATCATGCTTTGATAAATGCCTTCGGAGATGGCATCTACAAACCTTTTTTCCCTAACGTTAAAACGGGTATGTTCAAGTGCAGCATCATTATCAATGATAGCTGTTGTAAAGCCTCCGAATGCAATTCGTTCTGCATACACATCACTTACTTCTTCTTCTATGGAGGGAATGACTGCAGTATTTGTAAAACCCTTTTCAATTTCGCTGTCAATATGGTTTTTGAATTCTGTTTTTATGCTTTCAATATCAGCCGTAGTTAAAATATTTTCCTGTATCAGCCATTGTTCAAATGTTTTAACCGGATCTTTTTTATCCCAAACAGCCATTAATGCTTCTGGTACATATTTTGTACCGCTTGCTTCTTCATGCCCACGCATACGAAAGGTCATGCATTCTACCAGGTAAGGTTTCTGACGTTCCATGCAATATTCCCTCACTCCTTTTATTGTATCGTATACGGTAAGGATATTGTTACCGTCAATCTGAACCCCTTCCATACCATAGCCTTTCGCTTTATCAGCAATACTTTCACATCTGAATTGTTCCTGCGCGGGTGTACTTAATCCATACCCGTTATTCTCCACTAAAAAAATAACAGGGAGATCCCATACGGCTGCAATATTCAGGGCTTCATGAAAATCGCCTTCACTCGTAGCGCCTTCGCCGCAAAAGGCAAGTGCCACTTTGTTCTCTTTTCTTAATTTATATGCCAATGCTACTCCATCAGCCACTGCCAATTGTGGACCAAGATGAGAGATCATTCCGCAGATATGATGTTCCCTGTTTCCAAAATGAAAACTTCTTTCCCTTCCCTTACTATACCCATTTTTGGCACCCTGCCATTGCATAAAAAGTTTGCTAAGCGGCATATTGCGGGTAGTAAATACACCCAGGTTGCGATGCAGCGGCATGATCCATTCATCATTTTCCAGTGCCATTGTAGCGCCCACAGCAATGGCTTCCTGCCCTATTCCGCTAAACCATTTGCTGATCCTTCCCTGGCGCAAAAGCACCAGCATTTTTTCCTCGGTCATCCGCGGCAGTAACAATGATTTATAAAATTGTTCTAACTGGGATGGCGTAAAGTTCTTTTGAGCAAAATGCATATACGAACCTATTGGTTTTTGGAAATATGCCGGTTTATTAAAATGGTTATTTTGCTTTTTGATGACTTTACGTTTGAGGGTAAACGTAATTTGCATGGCCATTATGATATTACCAGCGCAGGTATTTTACTGCTTTACTCGCTTTTACTGCTTAAAAACAGGGATGAAACAATGGAAAGCAGCAAACCAAACAACAGCGCCCACCAAAACCCGTCAATGGTAATGCCATCCACAACTTTGGAGGCCAGCAGCACCATCAGGGCGTTGATGACGAATAAAAAAAGCCCCAGTGTTATAATGGTGAGCGGAATCGTAAGAATGATCAGCAGTGGACGAACAACAAGGTTAACGATAGCCAGCACCAGCGCAAAAACCAGTGCAGTCCAGTAAGAATCTATATGAATCCCCTTTAGAAGATAAGCCAGTCCATAAGCTACCGCTGCAGTTACTAACAAGCGAATAATGAAATTCATGGTGGTAATTTTAGCAAAATGTACAAAAAATATGGCATCATTGGCGAATGCCACTATTTTCTTTTTGTAACTTTCATAAAAATATTTGCCATGTCGAAACCGGGAAAAATAATATTGGGCATACTGAGCTTTATGCCTTTCATTTTTCTGCTTGGATATTTTGTATGGCTTATTGGCCTCTTTGTGCACATGGCAGGATTTGCAGGCTCGGGAAATGAATATCCACAAGAAATGCCTGATTATTTTTTGGGCAATATGGTCTGGATGATCGTTTGGATTGCATTGATGGGGATATTTTCTTTTGGATTGCTCATTTACTATATTGTGCACGTTGTTAATAACAAAATGATAGATAGTAGTGAAAGACTGATCTGGATCCTTGTGTTCATATTCGCAAATATGATGGGATTTCCCATTTACTGGTATATGCGAATCTGGCGGGATGCACCCGGAAAGAATACTCCTGTTACAGCTAATTACCAAAGCGAAGCATGAAGTATCTTACGTATCTCTTCGTGAAATGATAAATGATAAACGTGAAATTTGAGCACCCCATTCACTATTCACAATTCAATACTCATCACTTACCACTGATTACTTATCCCTGATCAACACAAACTGCCCCGCAGTGTTACCCGCAGGGCAGTGTTTGTTTCAACTTCAACCTGTCTATTGAAACGATCTTTCCCATATGCATTTGTTAACGGCCGGAGAGGAAAAGAAAGGGGGTATGCAGATCTTCTCTTGGCCGTGCTTTAACCACTTTTTCTTCCTGCCTGTCATCTGCGGAAGCAGAAGCTTTCCTTTGCGGAACCGGTGCGGGAGGCTCTGCAGGCGCCTTTGGCGGAGCGGGCTTTCTCCCTTCCTCAATGAGGATTGAGTCGCCCTGCTTCTTGTAACGGTAAACACCTTTGCCATTGTCCGTTTCGCCTTCTGCTTCTATTTCTATACCACTGTCATCTGCTTTCAGCCTGAATTTCCCACTTTTTAACCTGCCTTTGTCTTCATCATTCTTATCTGTTCTTTCCAGTCCCTCCGAAGTCATGGTATACGACACATTATTTCTCCACGAGTAGGAATTATCCCATCTTTCATCCCAGTCAATATTCCATCCCCTTCTGCGGTCCACATTAATATCAAACCAATCGTACCAATCCACGCTTTTGTCAATCATTATTTTTTTGCCTACCGGAATCTCTATTACCAGCAATACCTGCTGATTGCGGAATTTATTTTGTTTGGATACAGGGAAGCCCTTACCCAGGGCAATTACGCTGTCATTTTGCGCTACTGCAAAGTTTATATTAGCCGCATTATCTTCTGCTATTGCCGGCGTATTTCCCCTGGCGAATTTTACCTTTTGGATATGATAGCTGCTGTCCGGACTTCTTACCAGTTTTATCCTTACCGTATTCAG
>CAMPJQ010000396.1 GCA_946886925.1 uncultured Terrimonas sp. | reverse complement strand
TTCGAGCAGGTGGCTGCCACATATCAATATCGTATACGGAATTCCTTTTTGTTGCAGCAGGGGATTGATCTCATCCAGGATAATATCCAAACCCTTTAAATTGGGCTGGTAATATAAAGTTCCTGTGTAAAACAACAACAGGTCTGAAGGATCAATATGGTGCGTAGTGCAAACGGTTGTACGGGCTATTGTTTTTTCCTGCGGAGCAGGAGGGGCGTTGAAATTTATACCATAAGTAATAACAGTACATTTTTTTTGCTCTAATTTAAAATGAGCAATGGCATAATCCATGTCTTCGCGGGTGATGAAGAAGCTCATATCTGCCCCGCGATGTACTGCTTTCTCATATACCCATAACAGGCGCCACCACCATTTGCCAAAACTTTTAAACCGCAATGCTTCAATATTGTGCGAATGTATGATGAGTTTTATACCAAGCAATTTTTGCAAAGCAATGCCCAGCCAGCCATAATAAGGATGTTCTAAAATAACATGACTGATTTTTTTTTGCCGGATGATCTTTCTTAAAATGAAGAAATAAAAAGGATTGATGTATCGGAGTATGCTGTTTGACAATAGCGGAAGTATTTCATACGCCGACTCATTGGGTATTTCCACTTTTTTTACAGTAACGCAGCAAAGATTCACCAGCCCGGAAAGATAATTATTAAATATGCTGATATTTTTTTCGCCGCCCATTAAGGCCGGCAAAAAGCGATACGATACAATACTCAATACATTTATCATTCAATTGGTTGCTAAATTATACAGTGAACTTTTCCCTGTTTTTCCATAAAGAAAAAATACCGCCCGCCAGCGCGAGGAAGAACAGCACATTGCCGGCGTATATGAGTTTTTGCCCGTTCGAATAAGAGGCGGGCTCAAACTTAAACACAATTTCATGCTTACCAGCCGGTACAGGCATACCTCTTAAAACGTAATTCACTTTTGCATAATCTGTTTTTTTGCCATCAATATAGGCGTTCCAGCCCGCCGGGTAATATATTTCACTGAACACGGCAAACTGGTTAGTAGCGGATTGGGTGGAATATTTTATTTCATCATTGTCATAGCTTGCCAATTGTATAGTAGCCGAAGAATCAGCTGCGGGATCAGTGCCGGCTATCGGTTTAAAGCTGTTGTCAACAATAACCGTATCCTTTGGCCCAAACTGGTCCAGCGCCTTTATTTCTTCTACAGGACCGTTTACATATTTAATATGCTTAATGAACCATGCGGCTCCCAGGGCGTCATCATTTTTATGCACTGCAGGTGCCTGTTGCTGCTGTTGGGGCGGAACAATAAAATACCGTGTATCCAGCATGTTCAGCACATCCATGTTCAATGATTCTTTCGACAACTGCGTTTCAATAAGATCCTGGTATATCCGCAGTTTGGCGGCATGGTATCCGCCAATAGAACGGTGGAAATATGCAGTAATGGCATCGCTGAACCTGTCGCCCGATAAATGGTATACCCTGTAATGCGGGTCTTTGTCCTGTAAAATCTGCGTATCGGCTGCTGTTGGTGTGAAATTTTCCGACTGGTAACTTTCTTTATCCATATAGTGATCCGCATTCAGGTATTTGCTGTCAACTACCAGCAGGTCAATCATATTGATCACGGTAAAAACAATAACAGCCGCCAAAGGCTTAATAATGTTCTTCAGGTATAAATACAATAGCCCGACCACCAGCCCGGCAAATAATAAAGCCCTGAAAATACCACTGCTGAACATACTCTTTCTTTCTACTTTTAAAGCATTCACGATCATGCGGCCTATTTCCGTACTACCATCCTGCGGATTGGTATATGCCTGCACAATACGGGCATCGAAAGCGCTGCTGAAATCGTTAAAGAAATAAATCAATAAAGTAACGCCCAACACAGCACCTAAGGAATACAAGATCGTTTTAAAAGATGCCTTCAACTGTTCTTTCCCGTTAGCTGTAAAAAATATGAGTTGCATTCCCCACACGGCAAGTAATGGCAATAGCATTTGGGGTATAACCAATGCCATATTGGGTGAACGGAATTTGTTGTACAATGGAAAATAATCCAGCAAAAATGAATTAAAAGCCGAAAAGTTTCTTCCCCATGCCATAAAAATCGCGAAAGCTGTGGCAGCCAGGATCCACCATTTAACTGGATTTTTTATTAAAACAAGTCCTATCACAGCGAGAAAACAGATAATTGCCCCCAGGTAAATCGTGCCTGCAGTGCCTTCTTCAATTCCGCCCCAGTACCGGGGAAGTGAATAGGCCAGTTGAACAGCCTGGTCGCCCGGGATATTCTTTTCTGTGAGTGCAGTTACCAGTTTAGAATCTTCGTCAAAGTGCTCACCTGAACCTCCGCCAAATACATCGGGTATAAAAAAAGTGAGGATTTCACTTTTACCTATGCTGTAGCTGAAGGCATAATCTTTATCCAAACCCTTTGTATCCGTTTTTTTTATTTCCGTTCCCGATGTTTCAATGGTTTTACCACCCCGCATGGTGTATTTTGCATATTCTGCTGTGGTAAGTAAACTCATGGCCGAATTGGCAAGTGCCGCGCATCCGGCAACAGCAGCCAAACCAAGCGATATAGCCAGGTGTTTCCAGTCTTTGGCTTTAATCCATTGTACAATATAACCGAGAGTGATGATACCTGCGGTAATAAAAAAATAATAGCTGATCTGGGGGTGATTAAACGCAATTTCCCAGGTAGCGAATATGGCCGTAACGGCAAGCCCCAGGAGATATTTTTTTTGATAGATGAGCAATAATCCCGCCAGCACGCCCGGCATATATGCTATCGCCCACATTTTACTTTCGTGCCCCACTGCTATAAGAATAGGATTGTAGCTGGCATATGCAAAAGCAAGGCTTCCCATAATACCCAAAACTGGCTTTATATTAACGGTGCAGCACAATATATAAAAACAGAGACAGGCTAAAAAGAAGAAGTTTATAGGTTTGGGTAGTCCCAATGTTAGTATGGTATGAAAATCCGGTACCAGAGAATGGGCTTCCATAGCCACCTGGTAATTGGGCATCCCGCTGAAGAGATGGGTATTCCATAAAGGAAAATGACCGTGCTCTTTTTTATATTCGAAGGAATTGTGCGACATGCCTTCCCAGTGCACAATATCACTTTGCTGTAACACTTTTCCTTCCAGGGCAGGCCTGCAATAAATTACGGACACCACTAAAAAAATGCCTATGGCCACCAGGTGAGGGACAAGTGCTTTAAAATTAAATTTTTTCACTTTCAGAATATTTTAATACCGATGATAATCAGGGCCACAAAAGCAAAACTCTTCCCGGAACAGGAATTCAAATTTAAGGCGGCAAATTAATGTTATTTTTAATCTTCCCTTTAATTTTAACGCATAATATGATACAGCAAATACTGAAAGACCGGCCAACCAAACTATTTATCGGCTTTGCGGCTTTTTTTGTGGCCAATGCGCTGATAGCGGAATGTATCGGCGGAAAAATTTTTTCCCTCGAAAAACTGTTCGGCTTCGATCCCGTAAACCTTACGCTTTTCGGCCAAAGCGGGCTATCGTTCAGCCTTACCTGTGGAGTGCTGTTGTGGCCTCTGGAATTTGTTATGACGGATATCGTAAATGAGTATTATGGACCCAAAGCGGTGAAAAGGATTAGTTATACGGCTGTGGCGCTGATATCCTATGCTTTTATTATGTTTTATGCCAGTATTCATATCCCGTATGCCGACTGGTGGCCTGCATCTAAGGCAAGCCAGGGTGTTCCGGATATGCAGGTAGCCTTTAACGGTATATTCGGGCAGGGCATGTGGATCATACTGGGAAGCCTGGTAGCTTTTTTGGTGAGCCAGGTGGTAGATGTATTTGTATTTCAGCGGATCAAAAGGGCAACGGGAGAAAAGAAAGTATGGCTGAGGGCAACAGGGTCTACACTGGTGTCTCAGCTCATTGACAGCTTTATAGTGCTGGCCATTGCTTTCAAGCTG
>CAMPJQ010000395.1 GCA_946886925.1 uncultured Terrimonas sp. | reverse complement strand
CTGTTATAGGCAACATTTTTTCGGTAAATTGTGTATAAATGAAAAATAATGGTGGAAAAGCCCGCTTAGCATGTGTAAAAGCATGTTGGTAGAAATTAATAAAAAAAAGTGGAGTTCTTATTTGGTTATCAAAAATCAATGGTATTAAATTCGCCTTCCTGACACAGTTCGTAACATTCCGGTAATAATGCATTAACATTAGCATCATATCTACGGGAGCATAGCATAATCAACACAATTTGGCTAATTCAGAGAGAGTGAGGAATGCGGTTGTATGGAAAGGGTTACTATACTGTTGGCAGGCAAACAACGATATATCACCCCTAATATAAAAGACTTTAATGGATCATCTTACTAATCTCAATAAAGACCGTAAAACCCGCAGAAAAAGTTCGCTTGATTTAAGTTCGATGGTATATGGCAAGGTACCACCTCAGGCACGCGACCTGGAAGAGGCAGTATTGGGAGCTATTATGCTGGAGAAACCCGCTTTTGATACCGTAGTTGAAATATTAAAACCCGAATGTTTTTATGTAGACGCGCACCAGCGTATTTTCCGTGCTATGCAAAACCTGGCACAGAAAAGTATGCCTATTGACCTGCTTACCGTAGTGGAAGAGTTAAGAACCAAAGAAGAGCTGGAACTGGTAGGCGGCCCATATTATGTAACCAAACTTACCAATGCGGTAGTCTCTTCTGCAAATGTAGAAACCCATTCCCGTATTATATTGCAAAAGTTTATTCAGCGCGACCTGATCCGTATCAGCGGGGAAGTGATCAGCGATGCATATGAAGACTCTGTTGATGTGTTTGATTTGCTGGACGAGGCGGAAAGCAAGCTTTTTGAAATTACCAATAATCACCTGCGTAAGAACTTCGACAGCATTGATACAGTATTGGTAAAAACCATACAACGCATAGAGGATATGCGCAGCCGGCAGGAAGACATAACCGGTGTACCAAGCGGTTTCCCATCTTTAGACCGTATAACATACGGATGGCAGCCTACCGATCTCGTTATTTTGGCCGCTCGTCCGTCGGTAGGTAAAACCGCTTTTGCGCTTAATCTTGCCCGTAATGCCGCCCTTCATGCCACCAAGCCCACACCTATTGCTTTTTTTAGTCTTGAAATGAGCGCCGGGCAATTGGTGCAGCGTATTTTAAGTGCCGAAAGTGAAATATGGCTTGAAAAAATTGCCCGTGGTAAAATGGAAGAGCATGAAATGCAGCAGTTGTACCGCAATGGCATACAGCGTTTGCAGAATGCGCCTATTTTCATAGATGATACACCGGCACTGAATATTTTTGAATTGCGGGCGAAATGCCGGCGTTTAAAAAACAAGCATAATGTAAGCCTGATTATTATTGATTATTTGCAGCTAATGAGCGGTACAGGTGATAAACGCAGTTCAAACCGCGAACAGGAAATAAGCACCATTTCGAGGAACCTGAAAGGGTTAGCAAAAGAACTGGGTATACCTATTATTGCGTTAAGCCAGTTAAGCCGTGAAGTGGAAAAGCGCAAGGAAGGAGACAAGATGCCACAGTTGAGTGACCTGAGGGAATCGGGCGCCATTGAACAGGATGCCGACATGGTAATGTTTTTATATCGCCCGGAATATTACAATATTACCGCCAACGAATTTGGAGAGAGCAATAAAGGCGAAACGCATGTTCGGATAGCCAAACACCGTAACGGTTCTCTCGAAACCATTAAGCTAAGGGCCTTATTGCATATTCAAAAATTTGCAGAGATGGAGAATGACGATTTTGGAGGCATGGGAATACCCAAAGGAAACTGGAAACCCGTGCCCGGTGAAGATGGGGATAATAATGCCCGTTTGTTTATACAAAAAGGGAGCAAAATGAATGACGGACAGTTTGATGAGGAGGCGCCATTTTAAAGTATACGCATATTTACCTGTTTGAGGTTGGATGATGAATCCTTCAATAAGCTTTCCATGATGGGGAGCTTTTTTTATGAGAGGAAGCGTAATCTTTTGTTTTATTTGCATGAAATATATCGTTATGCCGCTTCCCTTTTTTTATTCTGAACATATATCTCCTGTGGGTGCTGTATTTGTGTTGGATGATGCCACTGCCAGGCATGTGACTCAGGTATTGCGTATGAAGAAGGGCGAGAGGCTTTGTGTTACCGATGGGAAGGGTAAAAAATGTATCGGCGTTATAGAGGAGCAACATAAAAAGGGATGCACTGTTTATATTGAAAACGAATCAGATGTTCCGGCGCAGCAACCCCGCATCACCGTAGCTATTTCGCTGCTTAAAAATGCATCCCGGTTTGAATGGCTTCTTGAAAAATGCACGGAAATAGGTGTTGGTTCGGTTGTTCCCCTGATCTGTGAAAGAACCGAAAGGAGCCATTTTCGTTATGAAAGGATGAAAAGCATCGTGCTTAGTGCCATGTTACAAAGCCAGCAGTGCTGGTTGCCCAAATTGCCCGAACCGGTGCACTTTAAAGACTGGATTAGCCGGGCCGGTAGCGGTGTTAAATATATTGCCCATTGTCTGGATACAGAGAAAAACACACTTACTGGTTCAGCACCCGCCGGGGATAAGCTCATTTGCATTGGTCCCGAAGGCGATTTCACCCCTGCAGAAATTGATATGGCATTGCATCATCAGTTTAAGCCCGTGAGCCTTGGCAATACCCGCCTCAGAACAGAAACTGCCGGCATAGCAGCAGCTATATTATTGCGAATTCGCTAAATTGCACATATTCCTGAAATGTCTCAAATACCCACTATAGCACATTTTGATCTGGATGCATTTTTTGTGTCTGTGGAATGTATCAACAATCCTTCGCTGAAGGGAAAGCCCCTGATCGTGGGAGGGAGTAAAGAAAGGGGCGTAGTAGCTGCCTGCAGTTATGAAGCCCGTAAATACGGTATCCATTCTGCAATGCCAATGGCTACAGCTATGCGGTTATGTCCGAAGGCTACAGTAGTAAAAGGAACCAGGGGTGAATACAGCAGATACTCCAGGTGGGTTACAGAAATTATTGCTGCAAAAGCTCCCTTGTTTGAAAAAGCGTCTATTGATGAATTTTATCTGGATCTTACCGGTATGGATAAGTATTTTAACCCCTGGCAATGGACCATTGATCTTAGGCAGGAAATAATTGATAAAACAGGGTTGCCCATTTCTTTTGCTCTTGCACCTAATAAAATGATAGCCAAAATTGCCACCAACGAGGCCAAGCCTAACGGTTATATGCAGGTAGGGCCGGGTATGGGAAAGGAGTTTTTATCTCCTTTACCGGTAAACACTATACCTGGCATAGGCGCACAAACTTACCAGCATTTGCTTGCTATGGGTATACAAACTATTGGTGATGTTGCTTCCAGGAAGCCGGCCGACCTGGAATTCTTTTTAGGCAATTATGGGTTGGAGCTCTGGAACAAAGCGCACGGTATCCATAATGGAGAGGTAATTCCGTATCATGAAGCCAAGTCTGTTTCTACCGAAAATACTTTTCAAACAAGCAGTACCGATATGAATTTTATTATGAGTGAACTGGTACGGATGACGGAGCGCGTGTCCTATGAATTGCGGCAGGATGATAAAATGACGGGTTGTATTGCCGTAAAGATCAGGTACCCCGATTTTGAGACCACATCACGCCAGATGGCTATTTCGTATACTTGCTATGATGACGAACTTATTCCGGCAGCAAAAGACCTTTTTTATAAACTTTACCGGAAAGGACAGTCTGTACGTTTACTGGGTGTGCGGTTAAGTGAGTTAACCGGCGAAGCCAGGCAAACCAATCTTTTTGAAAACACTGAAAGGAAGACTGGTTTGTACAAGGCTATAGATGCCGTTAAAGGCAGGTTTGGAAAGAATGCCATATCCCGGGCACGAATAATTTAATATTTTTTAACCCAATAGTCCACCAAGCTGGTAGGAAAACAATATATTTGTAATCCTTTTTATAACCTTTAAATGATCTATTATGAGT
>CAMPJQ010000394.1 GCA_946886925.1 uncultured Terrimonas sp. | reverse complement strand
ATGTTATCCCCGATAACAGTTATTATACACAGTCAACCGTTGCCTACAATGGTACACAAGAGGAGAAGCTTGAAAAAATAGCACGCCAGAAATGGCTGTCACTCTATTTTGTAGGCTATGAAGCCTGGTTTGAATGGAGGAGAACGGGTTTCCCTGAAATCGTTATTGGCTCGCAGGGGCCTGGCTTTATCGCAAGGAGAGCCTTATACCCTGCGGATGAAACGCGGATAAATGAAGCCAACTATGCACAAGCAGTGCAATGGTTAGGCGCCGATGATTTGAAAACCCGCGTATGGTGGGATAAATAATAGTCAGTAATAACAAACAAATTAACCCTAACCTCCTAACCTTTTAACACTATCAGTAATGGCGGAGCGCAACAGCGTTCCGCTTTTTTTTGTGTCAGGCATGTTCTTTATCTATAGGGTGCAAGTCCCGTAGAAACAAAAGCCCGGTACTGCACGGATTGTAATGGCGAAAGTATTTTTTCTTTTATGTTACTTAGATGGTTTTTGTTTGAACAATATGTTCCCAGGAACAATTCTGTTTGGTTCATCACCCAGATGGAAGCGTGTAGACAATAGGATTCTGTCGCTTCCCCTATTATAAAACATATCAAGCTTAATAGCACTATACCCCTTTTTTAAATAAACCATGCCGCCGTTTCCCCGGTGCTGCGAGCCATTATTATTATTGTTTACCACCAATTCGCCGTTTAAAAATAATTTGGCTGCACCGGTACACCAGATGGAAAAATTATAATAGCCATCTTTATCTATTTTAATCCAGCCTGAAAAGCGAATACCCATGCCCGTTTTAAACTGAGTCAACCTTTTGGCAATAGGTGTTTCTTTTATCTCATTTTCCGGCAGCACTACACCTAAGTCATACCAGGCTCCGGTGCCAACAGGTTTCATTTTGTCGAAATCCGGAAGTCCATTGGATTCCTTATCAAGATGGTATAGGGTATAACTTAATCCGCGATTGCCACCAGTTTTAGCTACTCTATACTCCCCTCTTGCAAAAGTGCTTCTTTCTGACTCATTGAATACGGCTGCTGTAACAACGGCTGATTTATTTAATAAAAAGGGTGCGTTATACAGTTGAGATTGTTTATCAGGGCGGCTGCCATCCAGCGTATACCTGATCTCTCCCTTTTGATCAATGGGCATTTGAATATTTACTACTGCCGGGGTATCGATAAATAATCCACCATAAGGATTAATAATAGTTTTAGTAATAAACATAGGTGGAGGTAATACTTTCCTTCCTTTCCATAAATTTGCCGGCTCGTCAAAGCCTGCGAATGCAGATTTGTTTGGTCTTCCTATCCACAATTGAGGTTGTTGTAATCCCAATGCAAAGCATACGTTTGCAGCTACATCATACTTGTATATCTGTTCCTGAATTTCGTAATTCTTTTTTATTCCTTTACCGGCAAAAATAATTGGGGTGTTCAATTCTTCATACATCATGCCGCCATGTGTATTGGTAAAGCCGCCGTGATCACTAACAACCATTATCATAGTGCTTTCCGCCATTTCCTTATTTTGGCTGATGGCATCAACAATTTGCTTTACATGTTTATCCGTTTTTTCAACTGTTTTAACGTATTCAGCAGATAAATGTCCTATAGCATGACCAATGTGATCGACATCATCTAAATGAATAAAGAGAAAATCGGGAGATTTTTGCCTGATATAGTCTGCCGATTTTTGAGCAACTTCTGCCTGCGATTGGCAATATTCGGCCAGGTTGAGCTCGTCCTTATTCAGCATTTCTGCAAAGCCGGTCCAGTCGTATATAGATCCTATTTCAGCCTGGGGTCGCTGTTGGCGCAGAATGGCAAATATGGTAGGAAACCGACGTTGGGCATCCAAACCGGTAAATGCAAAATCGGTTTCTGCAGCGCTCCATGAATTATCAATAGCGCCTGTTGCTTCGGGGCCAACACCGCATATCATCGCGTTCCAGTTGGGCGTACTACTGGTGGGCAAAATACTTTGTGCTGAATAGCTATAGGCGCCTTGCTTCATAAGGCTATCCATGCAGGGAGTTTTGGCTTTTTTAAAACCATTTACACTGAGTCCGTCAATACCTATTACCACCACATGTTTAATACCGGAAGAATTTTGTGCGAAGCAGGAATGATTTAATAACAGTAAAACAACTAATATTCTGATGTGTTGCATTGTGATAAAATATTTTTAGTTGAAGGATAAATCAAAGACCATTGATAATAAAATTTCTTCCGGATTGTTTGTACATCAAAGAGTTTTAGAAAATAAAACAATAAGATTGCACGATATTTTAGACAGGAACCGATAATTGTAAAATTGCTGCTCCCGATGCGGAGCAGCAGTTTTGCTTAATTTGCTAAATCATTTTTTGTGATCTGAAGTTCCTTGCCATTTGAAGATATCTTCATAATAACCTTCTTATTATTTTTAAAACGAAGGGTTATTTCATCATCTTTTCCGAGTAAGGGATTTATCAGGTTTTTTAACTCATCTGAGGCCATATTGTCCGTAATGATCCACTTGCCGTTGCCGTCTTTATATTCTATAGTGCCGTTGGTATACTTAGCGGCAAATTCCGGAGGCGCAAAACGGCTTGAAGTAACTACGGTTATACCCTTTTGTTTTACAAGCATTGAAACAGCATTCAATGTGTTTTTAGAAATATCAAGCCCACACAAAAAAATAAGATTTATATTTTTTAAAAGCGCTTTAGTAACGGTTTGATCGAATACTACGGGCGCATTTGCAGGTGCAAAAGATCTGTAAGGTTCATCTTTGTACACGTTCGCGGCATTCCACGACAGGCTTTTTTGATTCACCCGTCCGTGGGTTATGGTACTCCATGCTTTTATCCATTCTTCTGATGCGGGGCTGGAGCGCAAATTGTATGCACCAAAAAGAAAATCTTTCCAATACAAGTTCACTTTTAGTGAACCGCTTTTTGAATATTTGGTTTGCGTATATACATCCTCGCCCTGTCCCCATTCTGTATCATCAAATCTAATGATCGCTATCTCCGGTTCAAAATCTCTGAACGTGTAAGCTCTTTTATTGGCAGGTACATACGACTTGGCAAACTGGCGAAAGACTTCGCCTCTTTCTTTTAGTTGTAAGTGTTTCAGCGAATCAATTTCATATGTGTACTTGCCTACAGCTTCTACATAAGCTTTATCTACTCCCAACCAATAGGCAAATAAAAGATTTGACTTCAATTCTGCTGCTGAGTGACCAGGGAAACTGCCTCCATGCCAAAAATCGAGACAAGCCCATAACTCTCTGTTATATTGTAAACTTGCTCCCAAAGCACATGCAGCCCAAACATTCGACCAGTTTTCCTTCATTTGCTTATACACCGGCGTAATTCCCGCCCGGGCAAAGTTGTGAAACAATACCGGCCAAACATGTTCGCCCAGTACATACTTCAAACCATAACGTTTGTCTTCTTCTACCAGTTGCCTGGCAGAAGAAAGCAATGCACTATCCGCTTGTTTGAAATCAAGCCCGTTGGTTTCAGCCAAACTGGGTATTTCAACATCCGGATGGTCTAAAGTTATTGAGATATTCCTGGTTATTTGGCAATGTTCCAGTTCGTCGTACTGAATACCCCAAACCGCATCTGACTGACTCAAACTTTTTAAAACTTCGTTAGGGAACTTAAATATATGTGGGTACCCAGGGTTCTTCACCCAATCTCTCCCGTCTTTATCAACGATGTTAAGATTCCAGTTGCCGGACTCTACATTTACAATAACCTTAAGGTTTGCTTTTTTAAAATCCTGTCCCAGTTTAGTCACTTTTTTAACTTCATCAAGCGTTGTACCCAACGAACTGCCATAATGCCAAACAACAAAATCAACGCCAAGCGAATCCATTGCCACGGAATTAAAAAAATCACCTTGCTTGTATTTGTCTCCTGAATTGTCAATTCCGATATAGAAATTTTTTCCCGCATCCGACTTTTTAAC
>CAMPJQ010000393.1 GCA_946886925.1 uncultured Terrimonas sp. | reverse complement strand
CTTTTAAACCATGTGATCTGTCTTTTTGCATAATGCCGCGTATTTTTTTTTATAGCATCAACCGCTTCCTGCAATGTAAGCCTGCCATCTATGTAATCAAACAGTTCGCTGTACCCTACGGTTTGCAAAGCGTTGATGTTTCGATTGGGGTAAAGGCTTTTTACTTCTTCTAATAGTCCCTGCTCCATCATTGTGTCTACCCTTTTATTGATATTCTGGTATATCTCATTACGAGGAAGTTCAATGCCTATTTTAATAATGGAAAAATCTCTTTTCTTTTGTGGTAGCGAGTGCCATTTCAAAATAGATGTGCCCGACGATAATTTTATTTCCAGCGCTCTCATCATTCTTTGAGGATTTTGCATTTCCCCTTTTGCATAAAACAAGGGGTCGTGCTGATGCAGCATTTCCTGCAACCAGCTTGTACCAAGCGCATGGTATTGCTTTCTCACCAATTGCCTCACCTCTTCTTTAACTTCCGGCATGGCATCCATTCCGTAACAAAACGCTTTTATATAAAGCCCGGTGCCCCCTGCCATAATAACGCTATCATGCGTGTCAAAAATTTCATGTACAGCCTGCAATGCATAGTTTTCAAATACACCTGCATTTACCACATCATGTATGCTATGCGAACTGATAAAATAATGCTTGATTTTTTGCAGGTCAGCAGCACCTGGTTTGGCAACACCAATATCCAGTTCCCGGTAGCATTGCCGCGAATCTGCAGAAATAATAGCTGTATTAAAATATTCCGCTAATTGCAGAGACAGCTTTGTTTTACCTGCTGCTGTAGGGCCAACGATTATTATGCAGGTTTTATCGGACATCAAAAGAAGTGATAAGTGCCCGCCCGGCTGAACACCATTCGGACGGGGTAAGTAGTAAGTGGTAAAAGCGGTATACAGAATTATACTTCTTCCTTATCCTCTGCCCCGCTTTCTTCTTCCGCCGAAGTATCATCCGTTGCGTCATCATCACCTTCTTCACTAAAGCCTTCTACTCCTTTAGTGAGATCGTATTTTTCTTCCACATCTACAAAACGGTCGCCGAGTATGCTTTTTGTACCATACTGACTGGGAGCTATTCCTTCACTGCGTATAATGGCAGGATAGGTTAATTTAGGATTTTCATCCTTAGATACGCTGATCAGTTCTACCAGAAAACTCCAGTTCCTGGTAAAGTCATACACATAAATGAACTTTTCATTGGGATTGCGTATTTCAGATCCAACGGTGGTTACAGCCATAATAAGCGGTTCTGCTTTGTATGCCTTATCATATTTCTCAATGCTTATTTCGCGTCCGCGCTGCCATTTATCATTGCTTCGGTAAAAGGTAGCCTGGTGTTTATTGTCGAATTCAAAACTTTTTAAGATAATAAAGTGCAAATCCAAAAAAGATTGTGTGTGCTTAACGGCAATATCCCGGTAAATGCTGTCATCTTCTTCAAAATATGCCCTGAATTTTAAAATAGCCATGTGTATCTTTTAGGTGTTGAATATCGTACAAAATTTGTCAAAAATAACATAATTCCCCGAGTTAATGAATAACCCTTTCACCTGCGTATTTACTTTACGGGTACAAGATTTAACTCCATAGCTTTTTTAAGCATATAATCATATGCCGCGTCGTAATTATTTTCGATTTCTCCATCCAATATCGCATCTTTTATTGCACTTTTAATATCGCCTATTTTCTTACAGGGAGGAATGCCAAAAATATCCATGATCATTTCGCCGGTGATGGGTGGCTGCCAGTTGCGTATCCTGTCCTTTTCCTCCACTTCATGCAAACGCTGCCGCACCATTTCAAAATTGGAGAGAAACCGCTTTACTTTTTGTTTGTTTTTTGAAGTGATATCTGCATTACATAAAGTCATCAATGCATCTATATCTTCGCCCGCATCAAATAAAAGGCGGCGTATGGCAGAGTCTGTAATATTTTCTTTGGTAAGGCTGATAGGACGCAAATGCAATTCGACCATCTTCTTTACGAAGCGCATTTTATTATCCTGTGGAAGACGAAGCCTCGTAAATATTTTGGGAACCATTCTTCCCCCCACAACTTCGTGGCCGTGAAATGTCCATCCATGCCCTTCTTCAAATTTTTTTGTTGCGGGTTTACCAATATCGTGCAATACCGCGGCCCATCTCAGCCACAAGTCATCTGTATGGTCGGAAATATTGTCCACGACCTGGAGTGTGTGATAAAAATTATCTTTATGTCCCATCCCGTCTATATATTCTGCACCCGCAAGATCAACCATTTGGGGAAAAACCAGGTGCATTAACCCGGACTTGTACAGCAAATCCAATCCAACCGAAGGTTTCTTACTCAACAATATTTTATTCAGTTCATCTGTTATCCGTTCCTGCGATATAATGTGTATACGTTCCACATTATCCCTGATTCCCTGCCATGTGCCGTCGTCAATAGTAAATTGCAACTGGGAAGCAAAACGAATAGCGCGCATCATACGCAAAGGATCATCACTAAAAGTTTGAGCAGGGTCAAGCGGTGTTTTAATGATCTTATTTTTTATATCGGTTGCTCCTCCAAAAGGATCAATAAGATTACCATAACTCTCTTTATTCAGGCTTACAGCCAGGGCATTGATCGTAAAGTCTCTCCTGTTCTGATCATCATTCAGTGTGCCGGGCACTACTTCGGGATTGCGGGAATGGTAGCGATAGCTTTCGCGCCTGGCGCCTACAAACTCTATATCAAGTCCGTCTATCCGGATATGTGCTGTTCCATAATTTTTAAAAAAAGAAACTTTAGGCGATGGAGTAAACTGGGCCGCAGTTTGGTGTGCCAGGGCTATGCCGTCGCCTACGCAAACAATGTCGGCATCGCTGGTTTTGCGTTCAATGAGCTTATCACGCACAAATCCGCCGATAATATAGCAATCCATGTTCAGCGCTTCCGCTGAATGGGCTATCTTTTTAAAAATGAATCTTTCCTTTTCCGTACAATTGGTAAGCATATAAACACAAAAATAAGAACTGCTTCAAACGATTTGAAGCAGTTTTTAATTTATCATCTGAATTTTCAGGAAGTCTTACCCATTAAGCTGCTGCTTCTTTTGTAAAAAAGCATCAATAATTCCCTTTACATTCATGATCTTTCTTTTATGATCAATACGGTTTGCAATTACGGGATTAACTTCATTCATCACGTGGTAGCTTTGGTGAATAAGAGTCTCTATCGCCTTTGCACCCTCCTCTGATAAGCCGGCTTCCAACACCGCATTTTCCTCCTGCTGCTCAAAATCAGGCTGAATATCTTCCAGGTCGTCAACAATAAGGTAATATGTAATTAAAGCATACCATGCATCCACCAGCTTCTTTTTTAATGGATGGTCAAACTCAAAATAACAGAGGCTAAATAAATATGCGTCGGCACGGGTAAGGGATTTAAACTGCGTACCCAGCGCTACGCCTGCTTTTTCTTTTTCACCGGAAAAATAATAAATAAGATCCTGCAGAAAAGATGGATTTTTACAATGTGGCTTTGTCAACGCAACACATTCCGCAATATGTTCCTCAAAATTAATTTCTTTATGCTCAAGTTTTGCCGCGCTGTGCAATATGCTTTCCAGCAGCCACAGGTGCGGCTCAGACAGCAATTCCGGGCGGGGAAGCCCAAGCCTCAGTTGCAGATCCATATACAAGGGTATAAACAAATAACCGGGCATGGGTATAATATACAGCAAACGATTCTTCCAGTACAAATTATCAGCAGGCACTTTGCGGTCAACCAAAAACTTTCCTATTTCCATATCAACGCCATATCCCAACTTAAGATCATCCTTGCTTGTAAACATTCGTAAAAAATTTTCTTTGTATGATGGATTGCTGAATGTACCACCATGCAGTTTTAAAAAATCTTCCTCTTCACTACTGCACTGTAATTAACACACCAATCAATTGGGCATTTGGTATACTTCATTTCTTTTACGCTGGGTCCTGGCATTTAAGGAATCC
>CAMPJQ010000392.1 GCA_946886925.1 uncultured Terrimonas sp. | reverse complement strand
GGGGGTGGCGGGCTGCTGGCTTTTTTGCCGCTTTTACTGCGGATTTTTGGGATCAAAGGAATTTTGGTAATCGCAGCTATTGGAATAGGAGGTTATTTTTTTCTTGGGCGCAGTGGCTGCGGAAATATCGTGAGCCAGGCAGGACAACTGGCAACCGGAGGCATACTCGATCCGCGGCAATTTCAGAAAGCAAATATTTATGAAGCATTAGAAGAAGATGATACGAAAAACCCATTGCCCGAAGCCACTAACCTGCAACGCTATGCGCCGCAGGTGGGTAACCAGGGCGAACAGGGAAGTTGCGTGGCCTGGAGCAGCGCTTACGCGGCAAGAAGCATACTGGAAGCCTCCCGCACCGGTCAAAATCCAGACCAATTGAAATTCAGTCCCGCTTTTTTGTACAACCAGATCGGGCTCGATGGTTGTCAGGGTTCTTACATCATAAAGGCTATGGAATACATGACCAAACAGGGTTCATTGCCTTATGAACAATTTCCGTATAATGATCAAAATTGCAGCCAGCAGCCTTCAACCGATTTAATTCAGCAGGCAGCCGAATTTAAAATGCGCGGTTTTAACAGGCTAACCAAAGGCGATAACACGGAAGAACTGGATATGCGGGCCATTAAAGAAAACCTTGCCCAGGGCGCCCCTGTTGTAATAGGAATGATGGTTGGAGAAAGTTATATGCAAAACATGCTGGGTAAAGATGTGTGGTATCCTGAGCCGGGTGATGCAGGCATGATGGGCTTTGGTGGCCATGCACAATGCGTAGTGGGTTATGACGATACAAAATATGGCGGCTCTTTTTTAATTATGAATAGCTGGGGACCCGAATGGGGAAACAACGGGTTTGCCTGGGTGCGTTACCCCGATTTTAACAGGTATGTAAGAGAAGCGTATGGATTAGAACCTATGGCAAAAGCCGGCGCCGCCGCCAATACTTCTTTTGCGTGTGAAATTGGTTTGATGGAAGTGCAATACGATGGTAAAAAAACAAGTCCGAAAGCGTATATTCCTTTACGTATAAATACAGGCAATCGTTTTGAAACCACTATGCCGGTTAAAATTGGTACAAAATTTAAAATGGAAGTGAAGAATACTACCGAATGCTACACTTACGTATTTGGTAAAGAAACCGATGGCACGAGCTATACTTTATTTCCGTATCCCAACTCCAAAGATCCTTCTAAAACAAAGTATTCTCCTTTCTGTGGCATTACCGGTTACCGGTTGTTTCCAAAAGATAAAAGTATGACGCCCGACAGTATTGGCACAAAAGATATGATGGTGGTAGTGGTTAGCAAACAACCGCTTGACTGGTATAAGCTTAATCAAATGATTAGCCAGCAACCACAAACAGACTATGCCGCACGTGTAAATAATAGTTTACGTACACAGAGCTCATCCGATATCCGGTACGAAAGCACATCAGCAGGCACTATTAAATTTGAGGGCGCTGCAGGAAATAACCAGGTAGCTACTTGTGTGGTAGAAATAAGCAAACAATAAAACAGTATTGCCAAAAATATTTCCTGAAAAACAAACCTGCCTTATGAACGCATTTATTAAACTTGTCCGCAACCCGCTAAAGTTTCGCATATTCTTGCTTTTGAGGTTGCCCGCCGCTTATTTTTCCGGTGTTAGGATAAAATCCATTTCGGAAGAAAAATGCGTGGTAACGGTGCCGTATAGGTGGTTTTCAAAAAATCCGTTTAACTCCACTTATTTTGCCTGCCTGGCTATGGCCGCCGAAATGAGTACCGGGGCTTTATGTCTGGCTAATATTTATAAGCGCAGCCCCTCCGTATCCATGCTGATAACAGATATGAACGCAGCATATTATAAAAAAGCTACTGATATTACCTCCTTTGTATGCAGAGACGGGATAGCGTTACGGGATGCAGTAGAGGAAGCCATTGCCGCCGATGGCGACAACATGATTACAGTACAAACCACGGGAACAAATGAGGCAGGTGAGTTGGTAGCGGTGTTCAATTTTACCTGGTCGTTTAAGGTAAGGCGCAAATAAGCGGATTATGAAAAAAATAGTTTTTGTCTTTTTCATTGTGCTGGCAGCAAAAACCAATGCCCAGTATGCGAAAGTGTATCCATCCAACTGGTGGACCGGAATGAACAATCCCAAATTACAATTGTTATTACATGCCGGATTTGATATTGCTGATGAAGCCATACAGATCAGTTACCCCGGTGTTACCGTAAATAAAATTACGCCCTTCAGCAATAAACATTATGCGGCTATTGATCTTACCATATCACCGCGGGCAAAGCCCGGCATTATGTATATAGAATGCAGGAAAAATAAAAAAGTGAACCGCATCCCGTTTGAGCTGATGCAGCGCCATGCCCAAAATGGAAAAACACGGGTGCAGGGTGTGACTGCAAAAGACCTGGTTTATCTTATCATGCCCGACCGTTTTGCAAATGGAGATACCGGCAACGATGTGGTTGAAAGCATGAGAGACAGCATATCCGACCGCAATAATATGTATGCACGTCATGGCGGCGATCTTAAAGGCATCAGGGATCACCTGGATTATTTTAACGAATGGGGCGTTACCGCTTTATGGCTTACACCCGTTATTGAAAATGATATGCCTCTAACCGATGAAAGTGGCACAAAACGTTCCACTTACCACGGCTACGCTTTTACCGATCATTATAATATAGATGCAAGGCTCGGCGGCAACAAGGCCTACGAAGAACTGATTGAAGCAATGCACAGCAAAGGGTTAAAGGTCATACAGGACGCAGTATACAATCACGTAGGGGCTTCGCACTGGTTCATACGCGATTTGCCTATGCACGACTGGCTTAATGAATGGCCTGCATATACACAAACATCGTATAAAGATCAGCCATTACTGGATCCGTATGGATCTGCAGCAGACAAAAAATTGAGCAATAACGGATGGTTTACTTCCTTTATGCCCGATCTGAACCAACGCAATCCTTATGTTGCCAATTTTTTAATTCAGCACGCAATATGGAGCACGGAATATTTTGGTATTGACGGCTGGAGAGTTGATACTTATTTTTACAGTGATCCCGTTTTTTTGAACCGGGTTAATGATGCTTTGCTCGCTGAATTTCCGGCGCTTACCCTGTTTGGTGAAGCCTGGGTGCACACGGTTACCAACAGCGCTTATTTTTGCCGGAACAATATGGATGTAGCATTTAAGCATAACCTGCAGGGTGTAACGGATTTTCCCCTGCATTTTGCATTTATAGATGGAGTAAATCGGCCTTTTGGCTGGACAGAAGGAGTGAGCAAATTGTATACGACCCTGGCGCAGGATATACTTTATAAAGACCCATACCGCAACGCTATTTTTTTAGACAATCATGATTTAGACCGCATATATTCTGTAACAGGAGAAAATATGGATAAAATGAAAACCGTAGTTACGTGGTTGCTTACGCTTCGCGGCATTCCTCAATTATACTATGGTACAGAAATATTGATGAAAAACTTCAAAAATCCTTCCGACGCTAAAGTGAGGGAAGATTTCCCGGGGGGATGGCAGGAAGATGCGACCAATAAATTTACTGCTGAAGGCAGAACGTCTACGGAAAATATTTTTTTCGATTTTGTTAAAAAGCTGGCTCTTTTCCGAAAAAATTCTTCTGCGCTTACTACCGGTAAACTTATGCAGTTTGTTCCGGCAGACGGAGTATATGTTTATTTCCGTTACGATGACGCCCAAACCATAGCTATTGTATCCAACACTTCCAAAGAAACAAGAACAATAGCATCTGCACGATTTGCCGAACGTACGAATGGCTTTTCGTATGCAAAAAATATTATTACAGGTGATACAATAGAATCTGAAACATTTTCAATGCCGGCCAACACTACATGGGTACTTGAGTTGGGGAAATAGAGCATTCCCGCTCTGCGATGTGTTTTCCACAGCCCTTATCTTATGATTTAATATTTTTCTTCAACTTATATTTGCGGGATATTAGAGCCGTGTACAC
>CAMPJQ010000391.1 GCA_946886925.1 uncultured Terrimonas sp. | reverse complement strand
TTATCTCAAATTGTAACGAGCGCTTGTTTATGTTTTGCTGTTTCGGCAGGTTTTGCACAAGAGGCTCCGCGAAAGGGCGATCCAAAATTAACTGAATACTGGGATCCTCCGGTACGCGTTATTACTCCCGGCAAAACTGCTGCTGATGCACCTTCAGATGCCATTGTATTGTATGACGGCAAAGATGCTTCCAAATGGAAAGCACAACAGGATGGCGGACCTGTAAAATGGAAAATTGAAGGAAACGCCCTGGTAGTAGCAGGTGGCACCGGCGGCATTGAAACAAAAGAAGGTTTTGGCGATTGCCAGTTGCATATTGAATGGTGCACCCCTGCTGTAGTAAAGGGCGAAAGCCAGGGCCGCGGCAATAGCGGTATTTTTTTGATGGGTAAATACGAACTGCAGGTACTGGATTCATATAACAACCGCACCTATTCTAACGGGCAGGCTGCCAGTATTTATAAACAAACGCCGCCTTTGGTAAATGCATCCCGCGGACCCGGAGAATGGCAAACTTATGATATACTGTTTACAGCTCCTACTTTCCAGGCAGACGGCACGGTTAGAACACCTGCAAGAATCACGGTATTTCACAATGGGGTGCTGGTGCAAAACAATACTACCATCTGGGGCTCCACTCAATATATCGGCACTCCAAATTACGAAAAGCACGGCGACAAAGAACCACTTGTTCTGCAGGATCACGGCAATCCCACTGCTTTCAGAAATATTTGGATAAGGCCTTTGTAAGAATTTGAAAATGGGGCAATTTAAAAATTTGAAAATGGTAAGAGAAACATTTTTTCGCCCCGTCCGAACGATGCTTAGCCCCGCGTGGATGATTCAGTCGCTCGTCCGGATGGCTCCAGTCGGATAGGCAGGCGGGCGGGCTTTGTCATCTCACGGTAATATACAGGCTTCATTCGGTTAACGGGCATCCCAAACTGTCGTATCGTATTTTTTTCCGTGCTTATTCCCTGTACCCTGCGACCTGAAACCTGCTAACCGGTTCCCCGTAACTTACTACCTTTGCAGCATGGCAGAAGATCTGATTATTGCAACAGGTTCCAAAGCAGAGCAATACCAGGCGCTTATTCCGCAGGTAAAAGCGTTAATAGAAGGCGAGCCCGACCTGGTGGCCAACTTAGCGAATATATCAGCGGCGCTCAAAGAGCAATTCGGATGGTTTTGGACAGGATTTTATATTGTTAAGGAAAACGAACTGGTGGTAGGTCCCTTCCAGGGCCCTGTAGCGTGTACCCGTATCCGTAAGGGAAGAGGCGTATGCGGAGCTGTTTGGGAAAAAGCTCAAACGATCATTGTGCCCGATGTTGAAAAATTTCCGGGTCATATAGCCTGCAGCAGTTTATCCAGATCAGAAATTGTAGTGCCGGTTATAAGAAACAATGAAGTAGTAGGTGTGCTGGATGCAGATAGTGAAGCGTACAACCATTTTGACACCACGGACCAGGAATACCTTGAGAAAATTATTGAATTAATACAATGGTAACCTAATAAACAATATCTTATGCAATACAGAAATTTGGGCAATACAAAAGAAAAGTTATCCGCTATCGGACTTGGCTGCATGGGCATGAGCTATGCTTATGGACCTGCCGATGATACCGAAAGTATAGCTACGCTGCACAAGGCCTTAGACCTGGGCATTAACTTTTGGGATACGGCAGATATGTATGGCAATGGAAAAAATGAAGAGCTGGTATCGCAGGTGCTGGTGCCTAACCGCAATAAAGTTTTTATTGCCACTAAATTTGGTTTTCGTTTTAAAGACAGTGCACCGGGACATAGCGGACTGCCCGGCACTTATGTTGACGGATCGCCGGCATATATAAAAACGGCTGTAGAAAAGAGTTTGAAGCGATTAAAAATTGATACCATTGACCTGTATTATGCTCATCGCGTAGATAAAAATATCCCTATTGAAGAAACGGTTGGCGCAATGGCCGACCTGGTAAAAGAAGGTAAAGTGCGCTATCTCGGTCTTAGTGAGGCCTCTGCACAATCTATACGAAAAGCACATGCCGTTCACCCTATTGCTGCATTGCAAAGCGAGTATTCGTTACTGAGCAGGGATATAGAGGGCGAAATACTGGATACTGTACGTGAACTGGGCATTTCATTAATTCCTTATTCACCACTGGCAAGAGGAATAATTACTGCTACGGTAAATGATCCCGCACAATTAGCCGCCGATGATTTTCGACACACATTGCCCCGTTTTGATAAGGAACACTTACAAAACAATGTTCAACTGGTAAATGAATTTGCCTCACTGGCAAAGGATAAAAATGCCCACCTGTCCGGTCGGCAGGCTACTCCTGCACAACTTGCCCTGGCATGGGTTTTGGCGCAGGGAGATAATATTATTCCTATACCCGGTACCAAGAAAAGAAAATACTTACAAGAAAATGCCGGCGCTGTAGATATTCATTTATCTGGAAATGATTTAAAAGCAATAGATGATTTAATAGCGCGCTACCCCAATGTAGGCAACCGGTACAGCGAAGGCGCTATGAAACTGGTGAATCAGTAAGTGAGTAATGAAGTGTGAATAGTGAATAATGCGTGTCTACTGCATTCACCTTACCACTTACCACTCGCCACTTACTACTGCCCGCTGACTACCTGCCTCGTTCTTCTGTGCAAGGTCGGTCAACACCTGCATCATTGCAGCCCCGGCTTCTTTGCCCGGCGACATGCTGGTAAGATAAGGAGCGGCATGTAGTTTTGTGGCCGGATCAAAAAATTCGGGTTTCAGTATATAGCCTAATTCATCCTGCCCCAATCCCAAAACAAATTTTGGTCCTTTGTTCGTCATTAATTTTTTGGTTGCAAAAGAATATAACGGGGAGGTTTCGCCCGGGTGCGTGGCAAATACTGCGCTGCCAATACTAAACCATGCCACTTCTGTAGGAGTGCCTTCGCTAATATCTCTACGGATAATTCCGGCAGCGGCCATTTGCTTCAGCGCTCTATTGTTTACAGGCATTTCAAAACGGCTGGAAGAAAATGACACCTGGTTCCCTTCAAGCATTTTTGATTGTTTTAATGCGCTGCTAACCACTGCGGCAAGCGCTTTTCCTTTTTGTTCTGCTACTTCAAATGTTCGGGCTACTTTTTCAGGCTGCACCCATCCTCCTATTGCACCCTGCACATACAGATTTATACCACCCAGTTCAGCACTCATTTGCTTATAAAATCCCGAAGGAAAATCTGCACTCACCAATTTATTTTCTCTTCCCAAAAAAGTAGGGTGACAGGCAAAATTGGTAAGTGTAGCAATATTTTTTCCACCTGGAGTGGTAAACTGCACAATAGCAACGGAACGGTCTATTTCCAGGCTGTCCGATACATTTTCAACCCAGCCTTCTCCAAATGTAGTATCAGCGTACTTTGCCACAACCGAACGTTTGCGCTTCCACGCTTTTACGATCACGGCTGCAGCAGTATTGGTTAAAAACTTCGTATAGATGCTGTCGGTTCCGGTGTGCAGCATATCCTGTCCCCATATACCGATTACGTCAGGACCCGAATGGGTGTGCGTAGACGAAACAATAATATGTCCTGCATTGAATACATTATCAGGCAATTTCAATTCCACTGCATCTCTTATTTGCTGCACAACCGGGTAAGGCAACCCAATGCAATCTATAGTAACGATGGCCAGTGCATTTTGCCGGTTGGCTACCACAACGGCTTTTACAAAAAGATTATCATGCACACCGGTACTTTTCCTGTTCTGATCATATCCTGCGAGATAAGCTCCCGCAGGTGGATTTATTATGGCTTCAGCCGCACCCGCCATCAAGCGCCGGGAGTCATTATGCTGAGCTGCAAGAAGCGTGGTTGTAAGCAAGAAAGCAATAAGATGCAACCCCTTTTTCATAACGGCAATCTTTATTTAAAAATAAGTAATTTGTTCTCTACCCAAATCACATTTTTATCTGGCATATTTTTTTATGTAACTTGGTAACAATACTCC
>CAMPJQ010000390.1 GCA_946886925.1 uncultured Terrimonas sp. | reverse complement strand
TATCTACCCATACTACTCCCGTAATCATTCCGGGGCGTTGCAATTCGTTTGCTTTTGATTTGGTAACATCTGTAAAATTTCCCTGCCCGTCATTTTCCAGTAGATAACTTTGTGGTGATACGCCATAATTAATGGGTACACTTCTGCTACCTATAAAAAGATCCTGGTCACCATCATTATCAAAATCAATCGCAACAGCTACGGAAATATTCATGGTATTGGCCGGTAGGTTTTTATTGCCAATGCTAAAATTTCCTTTCCCGTCATTGATATACAACCGATGTTGCAATTCGGGCATTCCCTGCTGGCGATTATTGCCGCCGGCACCAAGAAAAAGATCTTTATATCCATCGTTATCGCAATCAAAAAACAACACTTCCGTGTCCTCAAACATAGCAAAGCGATCAAAAAGTGGCTCAGCTTTTTTTATAAAACGGCCATTAGACTGCTGCATATATAGCTGACCGGGCTGGTTGGCAGCGCCTCCCACATAAATATCCGTTAATCCATCATTATTTACATCCGCGGTATCAGCCTTCGGCCCTTCGCGCGAGAGCAAACCAGGAATATTACGCTCATTGTAAAAATCTATGTGGTTATCTTCCGCGTGTTTATCAAAAGAAGAGGCAATGGGTTTTAAAAAAGTAGCTGTAGTGTTGTTATGAGGTAACATTTTTTGCGTATGGAGGGGCTTTGTGATCGTATAGGCTGTATCAACCGCCGGATTGTAATGCACAGAATAAGACCGGTCCGGCCATATTATCATCATCGAATCAGGTTTACTGTTCCCAAGCCCAATAATACTTTTGTAATCAACGGAAGATTGAAAGCCCCTGGTTGGCATAACTTCACGCGTATATATGGTATCTCCTGAAAAGATTTTAATGGAGCTGCCAACAGCGAAGGTATTCTTATCAGCTTGTTTAAGTGTAATAGCAATATAGTGATTGCCTTTTTGTTCTCTTGCATTATTGCGATAGATAAAAGCAGGTCCGTTTACATTATTCGTGATCAGGTCAAGGTCGCCATCATTATCAAGATCTCCGTAAGCGGAGCCATTGGAGAAGGAAGGCTGATCTAATCCCCATTCGGTACCTGCATCTTTAAAAGTAAGGTCACCATTATTTTTAAAGGCTTTATTCGATATGGGCACAGAAGGCATTTTATTAATAATGCTTTCAATTTCTTCTTTCTTGTCGGTGAGTACCATTTTTTGAATCATATCATTGGCAAAAAAATTCATGAAATCAAGATTGGTCACATCATGATAAATGCCATTACACACAAAAATATCATTCCAGCCGTCATTGTCTGCGTCAAAAATCAAAGCACCCCAGCTCCAGTCTGAAGCAGCAACACCACTAAAATAGGCGGTCTCATAAAATTTCCCTGTTCCGCTGTTAAGCTGTAAAGTATTCTGTGTGAATTGATGATAAAAACCGGAATTTTCTTTTAAATGATATACATCATAATTTTCGAATGAGGTAGTAGTTTTAATGCGTTTATCCTGGTAAGGTAGCATGTCGGTGGTAAAAATATCCGGTAGTCCATCATTGTTAATATCACCCAAATCAGCGCCCATTGAGGCAAGGCTGGTATGCTGCACCCAGTTTTCCAGTTCATCTTTAAATGTGCCATCCTTTTGGTTTATATACAGGTAATCCCGCTCAAAAAAATCATTTGAAACATATACATCAGGATAATAATCTCCATTTACATCCCCTACCGTTGCACCTAATCCAAAACTGATTAGGCTGCCGTAAATTCCGGCTTCCTTGCTAACATCTGTAAATTTGCCATTGTCGTTTCTCAACAAGCGATCTCCCCCGCCTTTCAAAAAGTCAGCGACAGGCCAATCGGCTGCACGCAAATTTCTTTTATTGGCATAGTTTAAAGTGTTAACGGGAATAAAGCTGTTATTGATAATAAAACAATCCAGGTCTCCGTCTATATCATAATCAACAAAAGCAGCATGTGTCGTATATCCACCACGGTTAGTAAGGCCGTACGCAGCCGAGGATTCCTGAAATGTTAAGTCATGATTGTTGATAAACAATTTACACTCCGGTGCATGACCATCAATATAACCCGCGTTACAAACAAAAATATCAAGCCAGCCGTCGTTATTTATATCTACCAGCACAACTCCGGTGCTCCAATCCTGCTTTTCCTCTATGCCTGCCTTTTCTGAAATATCTTCAAAACTCCAATTGCCTTTATTGAGGTATAATTTATTACTGCCCATATTGGCTGTAAAAAAAACATCTGCCAATCCGTCGTTATTGATATCACCTATTGCCACCCCTCCACCATTATAAAAGTTCCGATAGCTGAAAATGTTGAAGTCTTTGGTATTATGGATATTATTAGAAAAACCAATACCGGTTTGTTCCATAGCGGTGAATAATAAGGATGAGGTATTATTCTTTTTTTCTTCCTCGTTGCAGGAAAAAAAAGAGCACAGGAAAAAAAAGAGGATAGATAATCTATAAAGAGAATATGGTAGCATTAAATAGCTTCAATTTATACAGACAATGAAAAACTTTCGTCAAAAATAAGCTTGTATGGTGATACACTAAGAAAGGCTGCTTTAAAGGCAGCCTTTGCATTTATAATTCAGAAAAATTAATATCCTGGGTTCTGAGTAAGATTAGGATTAACCGCTAACTGGTTAGCCGGAATAGGAAACAGTAAATTTTTAGGATCATCCGATGTCTTTTCCTGCCAGGCATCATTGTATTTGCCAAAGCGAACCAAATCCTGACGTCTCCAGCCTTCCCAATAAAATTCCCGGCCTCTTTCATCAAGCAGGTTGGCTTCGGTTAATGAAGCAAGCGCGGTTGCGCCACGTGTTGCCCTTAATGAATTTACAATAATTAAGCCATCAGCAGCTTTATCTGTTCTCAATAAGGCTTCGGCTTTCATTAATAATACGTCGGCGTACCTGAAATATGCCCAGTCATTATTTTTCTGGTCTCCGGAAGTGCCATAATCATAAGGATATTTTACTGCCCTAATGCCGGTCATTTCGAGGTTACTGCCTGTTTCGCGCAGGCTAACTTCCGGTGTAAAAACAAGGTTAACGCCTTGCCTGTCTTTTAAAGGTGCATCTGTAGTAAGATTATATTGCTGCCCGGCCAAAAGACCAACATTTTGCCTGTTGCCAGGATTAGGAAGTGCCCCCGGATAACTATACTCTATACCTCTCCTTTCGTCAGTTGCTTCAAACTTATTATAGAAATCAGACAGCGTTGCAAACCCGTTCCAACCACCGGGGTTCATATTGTAGTGTGCAATCTGGTACCAGGCATTACGTATGTCGGCCCCGCGTATACCATTCTCATTAAAAAAAGTGAATATGTTTTCTTTAGATATATCATTATTGGTTGGGGCAAAATTATCAAAGTACGCGCCTGCATCGCTTAGCGCATATTTACCACTACTAATGATCTCATCAGCGAGTGTTATTACCTGGTTCATATCTGCCGGATCAAAAGTGGGATTGGCACGATCATCTTTGAAAACACCCTTGTTAAGATAGGTCTTCATCAATAAAACCTTTGCAGCATTTTTACTTGCTGTATAAGCCGGTACATTATCAGGCAAATCAGGCATGATTGCATTAAGCTCACTGATAACGAAATCAGTAGCTTCTGTTCCTTTGAGTGTAACAGGATCAAGCCGGTAATCCGAAAGATCTTCCCTGTAGGGAACCTGGTTCCAACCATCTACAACAGAAAATACGGTCAATGCTCTTAAAAATCTTGCTTCAGCGGCCTGCTGTGAAGTAGGATTAAATTGCAGTACATTGGATGCATTAAACTGGGCAGACAGGAGGTCGCTGAAGGCGCCGCCGATTTGCCCGTGATCGGCATTCCATGTGTGTGCATGTAAAGCGCGCCATTGCCCATTATCATCCCAGTCCGGCCCTCTTGTTGGAGCAATCGCTTCATCGGATGTATGCTCCTGAAGATGCCAGAAATTACCGTCCTGGTAAGTAGCAAAGG
>CAMPJQ010000389.1 GCA_946886925.1 uncultured Terrimonas sp. | reverse complement strand
AACCTGTACCCTGAAACTCCCAAACTCTTCCTATCTTTGCGCCGTTTAAGAAATTTTGTTCGTCATGCAAACGACCCGTTCCGCCTGATAAGCAGAACATAAAATTTCAATAATTATGGCAGTATTACACAATAGAGTTTCGCAAAAAGAACTGAAGGAGCTTATGCTCCGGGAAACAGAACCCCGCACCACGCTTTCTTTTTACAGGTATTTTACGGTAAATGATCCGCAGCAGTTCAGGGATGAATTGTACAAAGGTTTGAATGCCTTAAAGGTATTTGGCCGCATATATATTGCGCATGAAGGAATAAATGCGCAGGTAAGTGTTCCGCAATCGAATTTTGACGCATTCCGCCATTATTTATATTCCCTACCCCCTTTAGAGGATATGCGTTTGAATATTGCCGTGGATGATGATGGCAAATCTTTCTGGGTGCTTAAAATAAAGATCCGCGAAAAGATAGTAGCAGATGGGATATCTGATCCTGACTTTGACATGAGCAAAAAAGGGAAATATGTGAATGCCGAAAAGCTGAACGCATTAGCCGAAGATCCGGATACCATCATTATTGATATGCGTAACCATTATGAATATGAAGTGGGTCATTTTGAAAACGCGATAGAAGTGCCCAGCGATACATTCAGGGAACAGTTGCCTATGGCGGTTGAAATGATGCAACCGTATAAAGACAAGAATATCATCATGTACTGCACCGGGGGGATCCGTTGCGAAAAGGCAAGCGCTTATATGCTGCACAACGGCTTTGAAAATGTATTTCACCTCGAAGGTGGTATCATTAATTACGCAAAAGAAATAAAAGAGCACAACTTAGAAAGTAAGTTTACAGGAAAAAATTTTGTATTTGATGACCGTTTGGGAGAACGCATAACCGGAGATGTTATCGCCCATTGCCATCAGTGCGGCAAGCCCTGCGATATCCATACCAATTGCAAAAATGACGGCTGCCACCTGCTTTTTATTCAATGTGATAATTGCGCTGTAAAATACCATGGCTGCTGCAGCGTGGAATGCAGCACGGTTTACCAGCTTCCATTGGAAGAACAAAAACAATTGCGCAAAGGAATAGATAAAGGGCAGCATATTTTTAATAAAGCCAAAGCCAGGCTCAGACCAAGGCTGTGGGAGAGAGGGGAATGAGGTTTCAGGTTACAGGTTCATGTTTCAGGGGGTACTATGTATTTCCCTGTGCCTTGTACCCTGTAACATGCAACATCTCCTTGCACCCTGCGCACAGTTACAGGTTTCAAGTTACAAGGTTCGGGGAAATTCGTTAAGATTTTGGATAGCCCATTGCATATACCTGTTTATCTTTTTACTCAAAGCTTCATAACGGCTTTTTAATTCATTGTAAACATCTTTATCCATTAGTGAACGAGTTTCAAAAAGAAAGTCTAAATGAATGATGGTCTCATCACATTCTGCATGAGCGTATATAAGCTATTTAAGAAAATCTGCTTTATATTTTCTTCTGCCGTAGCCTTCTACTATTGTTGATGTTACGGATTTTGAAGAACGCCTTATTTGGGAGCCTTCCTCATACAATTCAAATTTTGGTAACGTCAAAGTGATCTTATGAACGTCAATTGCCAATTGTTTTGATTCTGCATATATCTGCAGATCGTGGTAATTTTTCATGGTTAAATGTTTCAATAAAAATACAAAACAAACATTTTGGGTGTATTATGTATTCCCCTGCAACCTGTATCCTGTAACTTGCAACATTTTTCCTCACCCCCTGCACCCTCAAACTTGCAACACCTCCCTTACCTGCACCCCTGTAACCTGCAACTTGTAACCTGCAACTTGCACCCTGCAACTCGCACCCTCACTCCTTTTCAATCCATTTCAAACAAACCGGCTTGCCCACTTCAATGCGTTTACCCGTATCCGTGAGTAATCCCGTTTTCGCATCTCTTTTAAAAATTACAATGTTGTCGCTTTCCTGGTTGGCGGCTAATAAATAATTGTCCGAAGGATCGATAGAGAAATTACGCGGAATTTCTCCAAGCGATGGCTGGTGCCCGGCTAAAGTGAGCGTTCCGTTTTCCTGGTTAATGGTGTAGATGGCGATGGTGTTAAATCCGCCCCGGTTGGAAGCGTATAAAAATTTGCCGTCTGCCGATACATGTATATCAGCGCTGCCAATAAAACCCGTGTCATTGGACTGTACCGAAGCAATGTGCTGTATGGGCTTTAATTTTCCGTTGCTGTATTGAAATACATCTACCGCACCGCCCATTTCCTCGATCAGGTAGGCGTACTTATTGTTAGGATGAAATGTGAGATGCCTTGGTCCGCCGCCATCCTTTATTTTAGCATAAGGCTGAAGTGCGGGTTTTAGTTTCCCTGTGTTTGAATCGAAAGCATAGATCATTACCTTGTCAATACCCAGGTCGGGTACAAATAGCCATTTGTTGTCTTTTGAAAGTATGGTGCAATGTACATGGGGCTTTGCCTGTCTTTCTTTGTTTACACCCGAACCCCTGTGTTGTATGGTGGTTGTGGCCTTACCCAGTTCACCGGAAGCGCTTACCGGGAATACGGAGAGTGTTCCGCTGCTGTAATTGCCGGCAATAACCCATTTGCCTGTTTTGTCTGCCTGGATATAACAGGGTGCATCGCCACCGGATAGCTGTTTGTTGATCGCCGTGAGCTTGCCCGTTTTTTTATCGAATGAAAAAGCGCTCACTTCACCGCCGTTGTCGTTTTTGCCGTTCTCATTTGTAGCATATACAAATTTTTCATCGGGAGAAACCGCGAGGAAAGACGGATTGGAGCTTTTAACATGGCTGACGGCTTTATAACTGCCGTCATTGCTGTTGAATTCAAATACATAAATACCTTCACTTTTGCCACCGGTATAAGTGCCGGTAATAAGATAATGCAATGGGTTGGATTGTGTCATACCAGTAAAAAATAAAGCAGATAATAAAATAGTTAAGACGGTTGATTTTATTTGCATAATGGTCACATATTTAGTTCTTTCAGCCCTTTAATAATCCTGTTGTAGGTTTCTTCTTCGCTCAATGCTTCGGGCTTAAATTGTTCCCCAGTTACTTTTTCAAACAATTCAATATACCTGTTGCTGATGGTTTGTACCCATTCATCACTCATATCCGGAACGGTTTGTCCTTCTTTGCCCATAAAGTTATTGGCAATGAGCCATTCCCGCACAAATTCTTTACTCAGTTGTTTTTGATGTTCTCCTTTTTGCTGTCTTTCCTCAAAGCCGTCGGCATAAAAATACCTTGACGAATCTGGCGTATGTATCTCATCCATTAAGCAAATGGTATCGCCCGTCTTGCCAAATTCATATTTTGTATCTGCCAGTATCAGTCCCTGTTTGGAGGCAATTGACTTTCCTCTTTCAAACAATTGTAAAGTATAAGAAGAAAGCGTATTCCAGTCTTCTTCAGTTGCCAGGCCTTTGGCAATGATCTCTTCTTTGGATATATCTTCATCGTGCCCCTGCTCGGCCTTTGTGGCCGGCGTTATGATGGGCGAAGGGAACGGGTCGTTTTCTTTTAATCCTTCAGGCAGTTTTACCCCGCATAGTAATCTTTCGCCCGTTCTGTATGTGCGCCAGGCATGACCTACAAGGTGGCCCCTGATCACCATTTCTAATTTAAAAGGAATGCATTTTTTGCCGATCGCGGCATTGGGTGCAGGTGTTGCCAGCAGCCAGTTCGGACAAATATCACTTGTGGCTTTCAGCATACGGGCCGCGATCTGGTTCAACACCTGTCCCTTGTAGGGTATAGGGCGGGGAAGAACAACATCAAATGCGGAAATGCGGTCGCTGGCGATCATAACCAGGAGATCATCACCGATCGTATATACATCACGTACCTTGCCTTTGTAAAAAGCGGTTTGCTGCGGAAACGAAAATTTACCCATACGCGAAATTAAACTACGGGTTCCATATGTCCAACCCGGGGCACATTTACCTTCGGTGAGAAGCGTTCAAAATTTCGTAATCTATATAC
>CAMPJQ010000388.1 GCA_946886925.1 uncultured Terrimonas sp. | reverse complement strand
TTGAAATAGCGGAGCGGAATGCCGGAGAAGAACAATTGTTGCTGGCAGGCATCAGGGAAAATGGGGTGGTAATTGCCCAAAAGCTGAAACAATTATTAAGTGGTACTTTTAAAGGACATATTGAAGTGATGGATATTGCGGTAGATGATAAAAGACACCCGGACAAGATTACCGTAAGCAACTGTAAAAATTTTGATGACGCGGTAGTGATAGTGGTAGATGATGTAGCCAACAGCGGCAAAACCATGCTTTATGCATTGAAGCCTTTTTTGCAGAACCAGCCCAAAAAAATTCAAACGCTTGCTTTGGTAGACAGAACGCATAAAACTTTTCCGGTACATACCGACTATGTGGGTTATGCTGTTGCCACCACTTTGCAGGAACATATTTTTGTAGAGGTAGAAGACGAAGATATTACCGGCGCCTGGCTCGAATAATCTGGTAATTTACCGGCTTCTCCGAAATTCTGGAAATATGCATAAATTGATTGTAAACTATAATGATATACAATATGGACACCAAAATTAAAGACAGGGTAAATGTGTGGCTCAATGGCTCTTTTGATGAAGCCACCAAGAATGAAATAAAAAAACTGGATGCAGAAAACCCTGAGGAACTAACAGAAGCTTTTTACAAAAATCTTGAATTTGGAACCGGCGGCTTACGGGGCATTATGGGGGTAGGTACCAACCGCATCAACAAGTATACGATTGGTATGGCTACCCAGGGTTACGCCAATTACTTAAAAAAAACCTATCCCGGAGGTGAAATAAGAGTTGCCATAGCGCACGATAGTCGCAACAACAGCCGCAGGTTTGCAGAGATCACTGCCAATGTGATGGCTGCCAACGGCATCAGGGCTTATCTGTTTGAATCGTTGCGTCCCACGCCTGAACTGTCTTTTGCCATTCGCCATCTGGGCTGCCAGGGTGGTGTGGTATGTACCGCCTCTCACAATCCCAAAGAATACAACGGTTATAAAGCCTACTGGAACGATGGGGGGCAACTGGTTCCGCCACACGATAAGAACGTGATTGCCGAAGTGGATAAAATTGTTTCGGTGGATGAAGTGAAATGGAATCTGCCTGCGGGTCAGGCAGGCGGAGGTAAAGATGGGGTACAACTCATTGGTAAGGATATGGATGAGGCCTACTGGCAGATGGCAAAGAATTTGAGCGTATATCCTGAAGTGATTGCCAAACAGCATGATCTCAAAATTGTATATACACCCATACATGGCACCGGAATTATGCTGGTGCCCGAATTATTAAAAAGATACGGCTTTACCAACGTTACGGTCGTGGAAGAACAGGCGAAGCCGGATGGTAATTTTCCAACGGTTGTTTATCCCAATCCCGAAGAAAGTGAGGCCATGAGCATTGGTTTAAAAAAAGCCAAAGAACTGGATGCGGATATTCTTCTGGGAACCGACCCCGATGCCGACAGGGTAGGCATTGCCGTTAAGGATCATAAAGGCAACTGGGTGCTGGTAACTGGTAACCAAACAGCCGTACTGGCATTCAATTATCTTATAGAAGCCCGTAAGGCCAAAGGCATAGCAAGGGCAAATGATATGGTGGTGAAAACCATCGTAACTACGGATATGATCAACCATATAGCCAAAGAAAATAACGTAACATGCTATGACGTGCTTACAGGCTTTAAATGGATTGCAGAGCTGATCAAGGAAAAAGAGGCGAGCGAAAACTATATCATTGGCGGAGAGGAAAGCTATGGTTTAATGGTAGGTTCCAAACTAAGAGATAAAGATGCAGTAAGTGCTGTGGCTATACTCAGCGAAATGGCCGCATATGAAAAAAATAAAGGAAGAAGCCTTTTTGAAAAGCTGATTGACCTTTATGTGCAGTATGGATTTTATAAGGAGCATCTTATTTCCATTACCAAAAAAGGTATGCGCGGACAGGAAGAGATTGCCGAAATGATGGAATCTTTCCGGAAGAATACACCGAAATCCATTAACGGATCGCCCGTTGTGCAGTTGCTGGATTATGAACTGCGACAAGGCAAAAACCCGGAAACGGGAGAAGAATGGGAGATCAAACTGCCGAAATCAAATGTACTGCAGTTTATACTGGAAGATGGCAGCAAGATATCTGCAAGACCTTCCGGTACAGAACCCAAAATTAAATTTTATTTCAGCGTAAATACAAAACTGGCAAGCGCAACTGATTTTGACAAAGTGAGCGCGGAACTGGATCAACGCATACAAAGCATTATTACGGATTTAAAGTTGTAATACGTTCGGAAAAAAAATATTAGCTGATTGTTTAAAACCGTGTACTGCTTTACTAAGGCAACACGGTTTTTTAGTGTTATACAATGAAAGGTGTTTAACAGTTCACAAACATTACCCTCACCAGTTAACCAATCACCTCACTTACCAATCAAGAATACCGGTATGAGTTACAATAATTACCTGCCTTTAGACAGGAGTCCGCTAAGCTTTGATCATGTGAAGAACCTGGTGGAATACAGGCAAGGCATCTCCATTACTTTTGATGCACACAAGCGCATTACCAGGTGTCGCAGCTATCTTAACCAGTTGCTGGAAAAAAGCGATCAGTTGTATTATGGTATCAACACTGGTTTTGGCTTTTTGCAGGATGTGGCCATCAACAATGAACAGATAGAACAGTTGCAGGCCAACCTGCTGATGTCGCATGCCTGCGGACTGGGTGAAGAAGTACCCCAGCCCATTGTGAAGCTGATGCTGGCACTCAAAATAAAATCTTTGAGCTATGGTTATTCGGGTGTGCAGATTGATACGGTAAAACGGCTGATGGACATGCACAATAATGATGTATTACCGATAATTTATACACAAGGATCATTAGGGGCCTCCGGCGACCTTGCGCCGCTCAGCCATATGAGCTTACCTCTTATAGGCTTAGGCGAAGTTTGGTACGGCGATGAAAAAATGAGAACAGGTGAAGCCTGGGCCAAAAAAGGGTGGGAACCTATACATTTACAAAGCAAAGAAGGGCTGGCGCTGATCAACGGAACGCAATTTATGACAGCGTATGGAATGTACAGCCTGGTGAAAGCTGCAAGATTGATACAATGGGCCGACCTTATTACTGCCATTTCCTTTGATGCGTTTAATTGTACAACTGAACCTTTTCATGAAAAAATACAGGAGATCCGCCCGCACGCGGGACAGGTAGCCACCGCGGCAATGATCCGGAAATATATAGCTGGGAGTGAAATAGCTGCTGCGCAAAAAAAGCAGGTGCAGGACCCTTACTCTTTTCGTTGTGTGCCACAGGTGCATGGCGCCACCAAAGATAGTTTTGAATACGTAAAGCAGGTTTTTCTGCGGGAGATCAATTCAGTTACGGATAATCCCAATATTTTTCCGGATGAAGGACTGGTATTAAGCGGCGGTAATTTCCACGGGCAACCACTGGCGTTAACACTGGATTTTTTAAGCATTGCCATGAGTGAGTTGGCCAATATTTCCGAGCGGCGCATTTATCAGCTCATCAGCGGACAGCGCGGATTGCCATTGTTCCTGGTTACAGACCCGGGATTGCATTCCGGCTTTATGATCCCGCAATATACTGCTGCCGGTATAGTAAGTGAAAACAAACAATTGTGTACCCCGGCATCAGTAGATTCCATCTCTTCTTCCAACAACCAGGAAGATCATGTAAGCATGGGCGCCAATGCCGCTACAAAATGTTTGCGCATTATTGATAATGTAGAAAAAGTATTGGCCATTGAACTGCTGAGTGCCGTGCAGGCATTGGAATTCCGCCGGCCACTAAAAAGTTCAAATATTGTAGAACAGGTAGTTGCTGCTTTTCGGAAAGAGGTATCTTTTAATATGGAAGACAGAGTATTGCATGACGACATGGTGAAAGCTGTAGCATTTCTGAGCCGTAGTGTAGAAGAATGCAACCTACCAGCTTCAGATAATTTAAGTAAATTTGAATAAAGCTATCTTAGGAAGTCAAAGAAACTACTTAAGAAGGAATTACATCAGCTCA
>CAMPJQ010000387.1 GCA_946886925.1 uncultured Terrimonas sp. | reverse complement strand
TTACGGTAAAAGCAGCACCGGTACCGCCTGTTGCCAATGCAGGAACTGCACAAACCATAACACTGCCTGTTAATACTGCTACGCTTAATGGAAACGCATCTTCTGCTTCTGCCGGAAATACTGTTGTTGGCTATGAATGGAATAAAATTGCTGGCCCTGCAGGAGGAAGTATTACAGACTCTGATGGTATTAGTACTACAGTTACCGGGCTTGTAGCAGGCGTCTATGAATTTCAATTAGAAGTAACCGACAATAAAGGTGGAAAGGCTACAGCTACTGTAACGATAACTGTAAAAGCAGCCCCACCGCCTCCCGTTGCAGATGCAGGGAATGATCAAACAATAATGTTACCTGTGAATAGCGCTACGCTGAATGGATCTAAATCCATAGCGTCTGGTGATAATATTGTAAGTTATGGATGGAGTAAAGTATCGGGTCCTTCTGGTGGTAATATTATAAACCCTTCTGAAGCAATTTGTTCTGTTACTGAACTTGTGGAAGGTAAATACCAGTTCCGGTTAAAAGTAACAGATAGCAGAGGAGGCGTTTCGGAGTCCACAATGTTTATAATTGTAAAAGCAGCGCCTTTGCCGCCCGTTGCCAATGCAGGTAATACCCAGACTATTGTATTGCCCACCAGCAGCATTACTTTGAATGGAACGAACTCCTCCGCGTCCGCAGCACAAATAAAAAGCTATACATGGAGCAAAATGTCCGGTCCTTCAGCAGGTACAATTAATGATGCTGCCAATGCAGTCACAACAGTCAATGGACTTGTAGCTGGTATATATGTGTTTCAATTGAAAATCACAGATAGTAATGGCAATTCAGCCACGGCAAGTGTTACTGTTATTGTAAATCCGGCCCCGGTTAAACTTCCTTTAGCAGATGCAGGGAATAATTTCTCAGTACAACTCCCGGTTGATATTCTGCTGTTGGATGGCACTCGTTCATATGCTCCCGGTGGTTCTATTACCAATTATAAATGGATAAAAATAGCCGGGCCGGGATCTGTCACAATCATTAATTCTAACTCGGCCACACCAGGGATACAAGCTGCCGAAGCAGGCAAGTATATATTCAGGCTTACTGTTACCGACTCAAACGGATCTACAGCATCAGCAGATGTGAGTGTGGAAGTAATTTCGGAAGATACGGTAGTTCCTCCACCTACAGCCAATGCAGGACAGGCAATAACATTAACATTGCCTGAAAATGAGGTGCTTTTAGATGGTTCCGGATCTTATGTTCAATCGGGTAGAATTGAATTATATAATTGGCGCATGATTTCAGGTCCTTCTTCCGTTATTATTGAATATCCAAATGAGGAATTAATAATTGCATCGGGATTGATTGCCGGGGAGTATGAATTTGAACTAACAGTAACCGATGATAAAGGACGTTCTGGTAAAACAACAGTAAAAGTTGTGGTTAACAATGCAGGAGCTAGGCGCGACCTTTCGCCGGTAGTAAAAATATTTCCTAATCCGGTATATGGAACGGCCTTAATAGAATTACAGGATCCTGCAAAAGGAAGAACAAGTATTTCCTTATATGATGTTACCGGTAAAACGGTACTAAGGAAAGAATTCGTTAAAGATGATATGTATGTTAATCAACAATTAGATATGTCGAAAATGCAGAAAGGTGTTTATTTTGTAGAAATCATAATAGATTATCAGTACAAATCTATTGTAAGAATAGTTAAGCTATAATTTCTACCGAAAAGGCTTATAATATGCAAAGGTGGCAAGCGATAACATCGGCTTGTCACCTTTTGTATCTCCGTAAGCCGATATGGTTTCATATTCATCAAGGGGAAAGTGCGCTTTAATCCTGTTTATTTTTTCCAGGCCATGGCAATTTTTCCCTTCAATTTTTCCTGTTATTTTCCCTTCTCTTATTTCCAGCTTTGTAGCAATACATATTATATTGTTTTGCCTGCACCACCCTTCTATCCAGTTCTCTGCAGAAGCCGACACTACTGCTACAATTGTATTATTTTGAAGATGTTCTTTTATTTGCTGCAACGCACGGGGCCGAATAAGGTGGGGTAATTTTTGTGCAATAAATACATTACATTTTTTTTGAAAATCAGCAAGCTGAATATCCTTAAAGAAATGGGTAAGCAGCTTTTGTTTTGCAATTTCATTTGAAATGATCTGTAATTTCATTGCTATAAGCCATGGTGAAAGCTTAATTAACCCAAGATATAATGCGAGACCACCCTTTTGATATTTAATGATTTCAAATAAAGTATCCTTATAGGTAATAGTGCCATCAAAATCAAAAAAAGCAATCGACTTTTTCACAATGTCTTTCTTTTAAAAATGGGTTCAGGTATAAGTTTGATGATGCACATAATCCACCTCCAGAACCATTTAACATATACAATGTTTTTCTTTTTTTGAACCGCAATATATATAGACCGTGCTACATCCTCTGGTTGTGCAGTTAATAGTTCTGGCAAATTCAAATGTTCAGTCATTTTAGTGTGTACAAAACCCGGTAACACTGTAACAACATGAACTCCTTTGTTGTAAAGCTTATTTCTCAGCCCGGAAAGATAGGTCGTGAATCCGGCCTTTGCGCTTCCATAAATATAATTGCTTTGCCTTCCTCTTTCACCTGCTACGGAGCTAATACCAACAATAACGCCTTTTTTTTGCAATGTATAATCTGCAGCAATAATATTGAGTATGCTCACAGCGCCGGTATAATTGGTGTTTATTGTTCTTAAGGTTTCATCCGGATCATTAATTACGAGCTCGTTTTCATTCATATAACCAAAAACGCATACCGCAATATCAGGCCTGGGATCCAATGTGTGGTAAAAGAGTTTGTGGGAAGTAAAATCAACAGCATCAAAAGTATGAATAAGGCATTTAATGTTAAAGCGGATATTTAAATCTGTTTGAAACACAGACAGCTTTGAAGGATCTCGTGCGGCCAAATGAATATTAAATTGTTTATGGGCAAATTGCTGCGCAATTGCTCTTCCAATATCAGAAGTAGCGCCAAGAACAAGTAGAGTTGGCATAAATAGTTTCTGTTAAAAAAGTGAAAATAAGCTTTAATTACAGCTAAAAATATTCTGAGATATTATGACTAGAAGAAAGGGATGTTTTTGGTGTAAATTATTACATAAAAGCTGATCATCCACAATAAAAGAGCTATTTGAATAAAGCGATCCTTGTATAATATTTTCGTGGGTGATCCGGAATCAACATTTATATAAATGATTTGTAAATAACGCATAATGCCAGCCATAACAAAAAGACAGGTAACGTATAATCGTTTTGTTGAGTGAATAAAAATTACCCTTTCAGACATGGTATACATAAGATATGCTACAATCATAACTGCTGAGATCAATGCAAGCAGGGCATTTAAAAAATCAAGTGTATAGCCTTTAGCGGCTTTACGCATATCGTGTCCTAAAGAAATTTTTAAGAGCACATCATCCCGCCTTTTGCCTGCAGCCATAAATAGCGCCAAAAGAAATACCATGATATTCAGCCAAATGGTAACATCTACTTTTGCAATACTTCCGCCTGAGCGTACTCTTAAGGCAAATCCTATTGCAATGATAAAAATGTCGAGAATTGGAATATTTTTTAATCCAAATGAATACCCGATATTCAGCGAAAAATACAAACCCAGCAGAAAAAAAAATTTAGCGCCGATAAAATAGGCTATAAAAAAACCTCCGGCAGACAGTATGGCAAAAATAGTTAAGGCGGCTCCTGTAGAAATGGCGCCGGATGCAATAGGTCTGTTTTGCTTTTCGGGATGTTTTTTATCATCCTCTTTATCTGCATAATCGTTAATGATGTATATGCTGCTTGCAATACAGCAAAAAGCGATAAATCCTTCAAAAACGTGGAATACTTTAAGCCAGTTAAATATTTCTCCTGCAAAAAACAAGGGTATATACAGGAAAAGATTTTTTGCCCATTCTTTGGGGCGTAGTAATTTAAGATAGATCACAATCGGTATTCAAAATATATGTT
>CAMPJQ010000386.1 GCA_946886925.1 uncultured Terrimonas sp. | reverse complement strand
CAGGTAGAAGCAGCATGGAAGATCATTATGCCCATATTAGAAACCTGGCAAAACCGGCAGCCTGTAGATTTCCCTAATTATGCACCCGATTCGTGGGGACCGGAAGATGCGGAGGCTTTAATTGCAAGAGATGGATTTAACTGGGTAACGCTGCCTTTGCTGAATGGAGAATAGTGAGAAGGTGAGAGGGAAAAGGGGGAGGTTGCGTATGCAACAGCATCTCAAATCATAAATTTCAAATCTCCTTATGCTTCATATACAAAAGAATCCTTCGGCAGTAACCGTTGCTTTAGCCGAATGGATAACGCAAACCATAGAAACCACTTTACAAAAACAGGACAGGTTTACCTGGGCGCTTACGGGGGGCAATTCGCCAAAAGCCTTATATGATATGCTGGCGGCAAGTCCGTATAAAGAGCGTATTGCCTGGAATAAAATACATGTTTTTTGGGGCGATGAACGTGCGGTGCCTTTTAGCGATGACCGCAACAACGCAAAAATGACCTATGCACACCTGCTGAACAAAGTTCCTGTGATTCCTGCACAGGTACATGTAATGCGTACCGATACAGAACCGGAACAGGCAGCGTTGGAATACGAAAAAATACTGCACCAGTACTTTGGTGAAGGCGGAAAAAGTTTTGACCTGGTATTATCGGGCATGGGCGACGACGGGCACACGCTTTCCCTTTTTCCCGGTACCGAAGTTATTCACGAGAAGGAAGCGTGGGTGAAAGCCTTTTATTTAACTTCCCAGCAAATGTATCGCATTACCCTTACTACACCTGTAGTGAACCGGGCATCGTTTATTGTGTTTTTAACCTTTGGCGCTAACAAATCAAAAGCTCTGTACGAAGTATTGGAAGGCAGCCCTGATGCTGACCTTTATCCCTCACAGGTAATAAAGCCCAATTCGGGTGAACTGCATTGGTTTGTGGATGAAGCTGCAGCGCACTTCCTAAAGAAAAAAGTATGAATTGTTTTGCACATGGAAATAGCTTTAAGCATTGTTGAGATGGCGTGCCTGATAGAACAATGAAGGAAAAATTATGGCAATGAAAAGTTAAAATATTTTACCGTGCATTTTAAATACTAACGATTACATCCCGGCTCCTGCATAAAAGTGTATCTTTGACTTTTCTTTTATACATCCCTTTTTAGTGTGCCTAAGCCAGGAAATTGTACTTATCAAACCCCTGTGCTTGCCTATGGTCATTGGCCGAGTTTGTAGTTATTTTTGATTCATCAACCCAAATATGAAGTATGAGGATTTTTATACCATTACTGGTTTTTATTTTTATTTTTTGTGAGGCCAATGCTCAGAATCCTGAACAACAACCATCGGGGGATATCCCAACCTTGCAGGTTAGAACCAACAGGATTTATGGAAAATTAATAGATGAAAATTCCGGTAAAGGCATAGAAGCCGCATCTGTACAATTGTACCTGGCAAACAAAGACACTATATACGGGGGGATGCTCACCAAATCCAACGGTAATTTTAGTTTCACAAATATTTCAACTCAGCATAATTATAAACTGATCATTTCTGCATTGGGATATGAACCTGTGGAACGCATTATCAGAACTTCTTCTGCAAGAAACGGACAATTTGAGAAAGACCTGGGAAATATTTCCCTCCATCCTGAGATAAAACAGTTGGCAGATGTAACCATTACGGCTACCCGCCCGGCACTTGAAATGAGCATAGACCGTAAAGTATTTAATGTGGCCAAGAGTTTAACGGCAACAGGAGGAACGGCAGTTGACGTTATGAAAAATATTCCATCGGTATCTGTTGATATTGACGGCAATGTGGAATTGCGCAACAGCACCCCTCAAATATTTGTAGACGGGCGGCCTACCATTCTTACCCTGGACCAGATACCTGCCGATCACATTGAAAAGGTGGAACTGATTACCAATCCATCGGCAAAATTTGATGCCTCCACTTCTGGCGGCATTATTAACGTGGTATTAAAAAAAGAAAAACGCATAGGCTTAAATGGAATTGCTACCGCTTCCGTGGGCACGCCGGGCATATTAAGCGGTAACCTGAGTTTAAATATGCGCCAGGGAAAATTAAATTTTTTCATGAGTGGCGGTTATAACCAATCCGGAGGTAAGGCAAAGGGAAGAACATTGCGGGAAAACAAATCGCAGGGTATTACCAGGGATTTTTTTAACCAGAACAGTGTAAATACCCGGCACCGGAAATTTACCTCCATCAATTTTGGGTTTGATTATTTTATTGATAACCGCAATACGGTTTCCATCACACAGCGTTTCGGAGGCGGAAATTCCAGAAATGATGAATTGCAGCAACAGGAATATCTGAACAGCAATAAAGTTGTACAATACTACGGCGACCGCTCCGAGGACGGCCGCTGGGGGTTTAACCGCAACAGTACCCGGCTCAATTACAAACATACTTTTCCGCAGGAAGGCAGGGAACTTACCGCAGATGTTACTTATAACTATGGCAATAGCAGTTCCAATTCAACTATACACAATACTTATTTTTTTCCTGATGGCACAGAATATAGATCTCCCGCCACAGTAAACAATAATGGGAGTAACAAAAGCAATCAGCTCACTTTTGAAGCCGATTATGTGCATCCTATTGGAGAGAACGCGAAATTTGAGACAGGACTGAGGTCCTACTTTAACGATTATAATAGTTACTTCAATGTTTTTGGTTATGATAACGGGCAGGAAACAAAACTGCCATTAAGCAACAATTATAAATACACCGAAAACGTGAATGCCGTATATGGAACCTATTCGCAAAAGATTGGAACATTTTCATACCAGGCGGGTTTAAGAGCTGAATATTCTAAATTTGACGGCCTGCTGATTGATAGTGCCTTTAAGTTTGGCTATGAATATCCGGCTTCGATTAAAAATATATGGAATGCCTTGTTTCCAAGCCTCTTCCTCACTCAAAGAATTGGAGAAGACGACGAAATCCAGGTTAATTTTTCCAGGAGGATCAGGCGGCCAAATTTCTGGCAGTTAAATCCTTATATAGAGATCAATGACCCGGTTAACCTGCGACAGGGTAACCCCCAACTACAGCCGGAGTTCATCAATTCCTTTGAATTGAATTACAGCAAAAACTACTCAGGCGGAAATTTTTTAGGCGTTTTGTACTGGAGAAGCAATCCTAACGATATTACACAATACAGCGATACCATAACCACAGCGCAGTTCGAACAATTGCAAAATGCAGCGGTTGACCCCAACGCTATTTTGAATACCTGGGTAAATGCGAACACCACCAACCGGTATGGTGCCGAATTTACTGTACAGCATAAGATAGGTCCTAATTTTGAAATTACGCCCACTTTTAACCTGCAGTACAGAACGGTAAAGGCAAGGATCAACAACACGGATCTGAGCAATAAGGGGTTTAACTGGGAGTCGCGGCTGATCACCAACTATAAAATAAAAACTGAAAGAAGTGCTGTCTTCAATAATCTGAGTTTTCAGCTTATAGCCGACTATGAATCGCCACGGGTAATACCACAGGGCAGGCGGCTTGCCGAGTTCGATGTTGATTTTGCCATGCGTAAAGATTTTTTAAAGAACAACAGGGCTTCTGTGACATTCGGCATTAATGATGTATTTAATACAAGACGGTGGGGAACCATTTATGATACGGAAAATTTTTACCAGGATGCATACAGGAGATGGAGTGTTAGAGGCTTCCGTATTTCGTTCAGCTATAAGTTTGGGAAAGCCGATTTTTCTTTACTGAACCGGACCAACCGCGGAAATGGCGGCGGGGATGATGATTAGAGGATGGATTTGAGATTGATTCAGCTTGCAGGTTACAAGTTGCAGGGAATATTCATCGATACTCGCTTATCGTTTATGGCTTGTCGCTGTTAGCCATTAGTCATCAGGTGAGTATGTCTTGTGCTGATATAGGTGGACAAGACAATTTTTTGTACTGCTGACTGCTGATATCCTCTTCGAATTTGAACTTTTATCCGCCCGGCGAACAGGTTT
>CAMPJQ010000385.1 GCA_946886925.1 uncultured Terrimonas sp. | reverse complement strand
TATGCTGCTGGCTTATGCAGCAACTGCACAGCAGCGCACGTATTGTAATCCCATTAATATAGACTATGGCTATACACCCATACCCAATTTCAGCGAATGGGGCCGGCACAGGGCTACTGCCGACCCGGTGATAGTAACTTATAAGGGCGATTACTATTTGTTCAGCACCAATCAATGGGGTTACTGGTGGAGCAGCGATATGCTGAACTGGAATTTTATTTCACGAAGGTTTTTAAGGCCCTGGAATAAAGTATATGATGAGCTCTGTGCGCCGGCTGTGGGCGTTATCGGCGATACCATGTTCGTTTTTGGCTCTACCTATACCAAAAATTTCACCGTATGGATGAGCACCAACCCTAAAACGGACGACTGGAAGCCTTTGGTGGACTCCTTTGAAATTGGCGGCTGGGATCCCGCGTTCTTTACGGATGATGACGGCCGGTTATATATGTACAATGGCAGCAGCAACCGCTATCCACTGTATGGCATTGAACTGAACCGCAAAACATTTCAACCCATCGGCACGAGAAAAGAAATGTATTTTCTGGAAGAATGGCGCTATGGCTGGCAGCGGTTTGGCGAACACATGGACAATACTTTTTTAGATCCTTTTCTGGAAGGGGCATGGATGACCAGGCATAACGGCAAGTACTACCTGCAGTACGGTGCGCCGGGTACAGAGTTCAGCGGTTATGCAGATGGGGTTGTGGTGGGCGACCATCCGTTAGGGCCTTTCACGCCCCAAAGCGATCCTTTCAGCTATAAGCCTGGCGGATTTGCACGGGGTGCAGGGCATGGCGCTACCTTCCAGGACAGGCAAAGCAATTACTGGCATGTGTCTACAACCGTATTGTCGGTAAAAAATAATTTTGAAAGAAGAATCAGTATTTGGCCCGCCGGGTTTGATAAGGATGATGTGATGTATTGTAACACGGCTTTTGGCGATTACCCGCATTACCTGCCGGACGCAGGCACTGTTGAAAATGCGGTAAAAAGCGCAACCCCTTCGGCATATTTTACCGGCTGGATGTTATTGAATTACAATAAACCGGTTACCATTTCGTCTACCCTGGGTAGTTATGCCGCCAATAATGCAGTGGATGAAAGCATTAAAACCTACTGGAGCGCTGCCTCTGCAAACAAAGGTGAATGGATACAAGCCGATCTGGGAGCGGTGTGCACCGTTAATGCCGTACAGGTTAATTATGCCGACCAGGATGCAGACAGCAGCTTCCTTGGCAAATCACTGGGGGTATATCATCAATACAAAATGTATTACTCCACGAACGGTAAGAAATGGAAAACACTGGTTGACAAAAGCGGAAATAAAAAAGATGTGCCGCATGACTATGTGGAACTGGAAATCCCTGTGCAGGCGAGATACATAAAACTGGAAAACATACATATGCCTACAGGCAAATTCGCTATCAGCGGGTTAAGGGTTTTTGGAAATGGCAATGGATCAAAGCCATCAGCAGTAAAAGATTTTATTGTACTGCGTACGGAAAAGGACAAGCGCAGCGCCTGGCTCAAATGGCGTCCGGTAACCAACGCGTATGCCTACAATATTTATTATGGCACAGCGCCTGATAATTTGTACAATTGCATTATGGTGAACAATACAAATGAGTATTGGTTTAAGGCATTGGACAGCCAGAAAACCTATTACTTTACCATTGAGACAATCAATGAAAACGGGGTGTCGCCAAAAACCCAACTGGTAAAGACGGAATAAGCCCGGAGTTTAAGCCCAATCGAATGGATTTTTGGGGTAAGTGGGTACCGGTTTATTTACTTCTTTCCGTCATTAATTATTATTGTTTAATGTTTTGTTTTTTTGGCGAATGCTATTAATAGAAAGTTTTACCTTCAATAACACGTTACCGTGTTACAACTTCTATAGCATTGTTGAGACAGGCTTCGGTTGTATTTTTTAATTGATTAACAACTTACGAATGAAAATCATAACCAGGATCATTACTGTACTCCTTATTGTATTTGCTGCAACGACCGTAAATGCCCAGCAGCCCCCTTTCTACAAAGATATACAGCATTTTAAAAAGCTCGACAGCGCCCATTTTCCCCCAAAGCAGGCTGTTCTGTTCATTGGCAGTTCATCGTTTACCTTCTGGAAAGATGTGCAGGAATATTTTCCACAGTACACTATTATTAACCGTGGTTTTGGCGGCTCTTCCCTGCCCGATCTGATCCGTTATGCCGATGATATTGTTTTTGCCTATCATCCCAAACAGGTGGTGATCTATTGTGGCGAGAACGACCTTGCAGCATCCGATACCGTTAGTGCGGCAACAGTTGCCCAACGGTTTATTACACTCTTCACCATGATCAGGGATAAATATCCGAAAATACCATTGGTATACGTTTCGATGAAGCCCAGTCCCAGCCGGGAACGCCTGATGCACAAAATGGACGCAGGCAATTGGGCCATTGAGGAATTTTTAAAAAAACAAAAGAGAACCGTGTATGTAGATGCCTATCATTTAATGCTTGATGCCAATGGAGAGCCCCGGAAAGAGCTGTTTATTGATGATATGCTGCACATGAATAAGAACGGCTATGCGATATGGCAAAAGGCGATAGGGCCTTACCTGAAATAAATGAGTGGTAAGTAGTAAGTGGTATGTCGTGAGATGTGAAAGGTGAGAAGTGAAAGAAAAAAGAGGCTGTATTCGGAATTAATTTCTATTGACAGTATAGTAGTTGAAGCAATTTTTTTTAGTCATTAAATAGTTGCTTATGAAACTCCTCTTTATTGCCATTGCTTTCGTTGCTTACCTGCCGCTTACAGCACAGGTGCAAACCGCGGCTCAGCAAGCAAAAATGAACGCTTTTGTTTCATCGTTGATGAGCAAAATGACGATTGATGAAAAAATAGGGCAACTGAATTTGCTTACCGGCGGGGAAGCCACAACGGGATCGGTGGTAAGTACGGATGTGGAAAGCAAAATTAAAAAAGGACAGGTAGGCGGCATCTTCAGCATGGCTTCGGTTGACCGTATCCGTAAAACCCAGGAACTGGCGGTTACCCAAACCCGTTTAAAGATTCCCATCATCTTTGGCATGGATGTTATTCATGGGTATAAGACCATGTTTCCCATTCCGCTCGGTTTATCCTGTACCTGGGATATGAAACTCATAGAGGCTTCTGCCCGTATCGCTGCTGTTGAAGCTACAGCAGACGGGCTCAACTGGACATTCTCGCCCATGGTGGATATTGCACGCGATCCGCGATGGGGGCGTATTTCGGAGGGCTCTGGTGAAGACCCTTACCTGGGTGCTGCTATCGCCAGGGCTATGGTTAGAGGTTACCAGGGTGCTGATCTTTCTGCCAACAATACATTAATGGCCTGTGTTAAGCATTTTGCATTGTATGGCGCAGCCGAAGGCGGTCGAGATTACAATACTACCGACATGAGCCGTGTGAGAATGTACAATGAATATCTTTCCCCGTACAAAGCCGCTATAGACGCCGGAGTGGGAAGCATCATGACCTCCTTCAATGAAATTGATGGTATACCCGCTTCCGGCAACCGCTGGCTGCTTACAGATTTGCTGCGCAAACAATGGGGCTTTAAAGGATTGGTCGTATCAGATTATACCTCGGTCAATGAAATGATGGATCATGGCATGGGCGATTTACAAACCTGCACTGCGCTGGCATTGAACGCCGGGCTCGACATGGACATGGTGGGTGAAGGGTTCTTAACTACTTTAAAGAAATCCCTGCAGGAAGGAAAAGTTACACAAAAAGCCATTGACAATGCCTGCCGGAAAATACTGGAAGCAAAATACAGGCTGGGGTTGTTTGATGACCCCTACCGCTATTGTGATAGTGACCGTGCCGCTTCAGAAATTTTTACCGCAGCACATTTACAGAAAGCACGGGAAACAGCCGCTCAAAGCTTTGTATTGCTGAAAAACCAGGATGATCTTTTGCCATTGAAAAAGAATGGTGCAATTGCATTGGTAGGCCCGCTGGCGGATGCATAAGAAAACATGACAGG
>CAMPJQ010000384.1 GCA_946886925.1 uncultured Terrimonas sp. | reverse complement strand
TCGGGAAATACTTCAAGCACTTTCCGCGGCTTTTTCACATCTTTATCATCTCCGGCAATAATCACCACCGAATCGCCCTTTTTTACGTTAAACTTGGGTTTAAATCTTTTGCTCATTTTATTTCGCTTTTGGCTATTAGCTTAGCTATCAGCCGATTAAGTTTATGTTCCATACCGCTAAAAGCTCATAGCTCATAGCCAAATGCTTTACAACACCTCAGGTGCAAGAGAAATGATTTTCATATATCCCTTATCACGCAACTCCCTTGCCACAGGTCCAAAAATACGCGTGCCGCGTGGCTCATCAGCCTGGTTCAGCAATACAACCGCGTTATCATCAAAGCGGATATACGATCCATCCTTACGCCTCAATTTGTTTTTTGTACGTACAATAACCGCTTTTGTAACCGTTCCTTTTTTTATACCGCCTGCAGGAATAGCGTCCTTAACTGTTACAACAATCTTATCCCCGATCTTTGCATAATCCTGCCCGCTATTGCCCAGTACACGGATACACAGTACCTCTTTAGCGCCGCTGTTATCTGCTACATTTAACCTGCTTTCTTGCTGAATCATCTTTTTAGTTATTTGAAATTTGATACTTGAAATTTGAAATTTGGTGCGACGTTGAGATGAAGACAGAATCAAAGCATCTCAAACCTGCCTGCCGACAGACAGGTCTCAAATCAGAAATCTCAAATCAGAAATATATTACTTCGCCTTTTCTACCACTTCAACCAGGCGCCAATGCTTTGTTTTGCTCAGCGGACGGGCTTCCATTATCTTAACAACATCACCAATACCGCACTCATTTTTTTCGTCGTGAGCATGGAATTTGGTAGTTTTCTTTACGAACTTACCATAGATAGGGTGTTTTGTCTTTCTTTCAATTTCAACCGTAACAGTTTTTTCCATCCTGTTGCTGGTTACCACCCCGATCTTTGTTTTGCGCAAATTTCTTTCAGCCATTTTATTTAGCTTTTAGCTTTGTTCTTTAATTCAGTTTTTAACCTTGCTATATCTCTCCGAACCGCTTGTATGGTCATAGGATTCTCCAGCGGAGAGGTAGCATGAGCGAATTTTAATTTCTTCAGGCGTATCTCATCTTCATTGATGCGTGCCTGCAAATCCGTTTCACTCATCGTTTTCAGGCTATTTACGAAATCAGTTTTCTTTGACATTACTATTCGGTTTGAATATTTAAAACTTTAGCTGCTGATCTTATTGTCCGGCATAATCACGACGGATAATAAACTGGGTTTTGATCGGCAATTTTGCTGCAGCCAGTTGCATTGCTTCTTTTGCCACCTCAACCGAAACGCCATCGGCTTCAAAAAGAATACGACCTGGTTCAACCACGGCAGCCCAAAACTCGGGGTTACCTTTACCTTTACCCATCCTCACTTCCGCCGGTTTTCGTGTAATTGGCTTATCGGGGAAAATGCGAATCCATACATTCCCTTCACGCTTCATAGCACGCGTCATAGCCTGACGGGCAGATTCAATCTGGCGGTTGTTGAGCCATATTGGTTCCAGTGCTTTTAATGCAAATGAACCAAAAGATATAGTTGCTCCCCGTTTCGCCACCTGCCTGATCCGTCCTTTCTGCGCTTTTCTGTGTTTTGTTCTCTTCGGCTGTAACATTTTATATTACAATTTGAAAATTTTAAATATTGTTCTCACACCTTACCGCTTATACCTTAAAACTATCTCCTGTCTCCACCTCTTCCACCACCTCTTCTGTCTCCGCCACCGCCTCTTCTGTCATCACGCCTGTCGCCTCCCCTTCTGTCACCACCGCCTCTTCTGTCATCTCTCCTGTCTTCCCTTCTGTTATCACCCATACTGGCTTCGCCTTTCCCATCAATGATATTTGGGTTAAGGTCGCGTTTGGTTAATACTTCTCCTTTACATATCCAAACCTTAATACCAATTTTACCATATACGGTTAAAGCAAATACGTTGGCATAATCAATTTCCATACGGAAGGTGTGCAACGGAACACGCCCCTGCTTGATTTCTTCTGTACGTGCAATTTCAGCACCGCCCAAACGTCCGCTAACCTTTATCTTAATTCCCTCGGCGCCCATACGAAGCGCTGAAGCAATGGATAATTTAATAGCACGTTTATAATTGATACGGTTTTCTATTTGCCGGGCAATGGTATCACCCACTATATTGGCATCCAGTTCGGGACGACGAACCTGCAGAATATTGATCTGCACATCTTCCTTACCGGTAAGTTTCTTTAACTCTTCTTTAATATGGTCTACTTCGCCACCACCTTTACCAATGATAATGCCTGGCTTGGAAGTATGTATTGTAACAATAAGCTTATTGAGCGTACGTTCAATTACAATTTTGGAAATTCCACCTTTATTGATACGGGCATTAAGATAGGTTCTGATCCGGTTATCTTCAATCAGCTTTTTGGAGTAATCCCTTTTGTTACCATACCAGTTGCTTTCCCAACCGCGGATGATCCCTAACCTGTTACCAATTGGATTTGCTTTTTGACCCATGTTTATAATTTGAAAATTTTCATTTTTATTTCTGGTCTACAATCAACGTTACATGATTGCTGCGTTTGCGCACCCTGTAAGCTCTTCCCTGGGGCGCGGGCAGCATTCTTTTCAGCACTCTTCCCCCATCCACAAAAATCGTTTTCACCAGCAGGCTGCTGTCTGCCGCATTTGTTCCTTCATTTTTTTGCTCCCAGTTGCTTATGGCACTCCTTAATAATTTATAAAGCGGTGTAGAAGAATGCTGTGGATGATGCTCCAATATTGCCAAAGCCTTCTCTACATCCATACCACGGATAACATCTGCCAGCAAACGCATTTTGCGTGGTGACGTAGGATAGTTTCTGAGTTTAGCTACTGCTTCCATTTTTTATTGTTTCTGGTTGCGGGCTACCGTTTGTTACAACTTGCAATCCGCAACTTATTTTTAAGCTATTTTTTTGCTCGAGTGTCCTTTAAAATTACGGGTAGGTGCAAATTCACCTAACTTATGACCTACCATATACTCGGTTACATAAACCGGTATGAATTTGTTGCCATTGTGCACCGCAAACGTATTGCCCACAAAGTCGGGGGTAATAGTAGAGCGGCGGCTCCAGGTTTTGATCACACCTTTTTTAGCTTTACCCTCGTTCATAGCCAATACCCTCTTTTCTAAATAATCGGCTACGTAAGGACCTTTTTTAATTGAACGACCCATAATCTATATTTCAGATTTAGATTTGTTGATTTCTGATTTATCTTACCACTTATTTCGCCAGTTTCTTTCCATTTTTACGCTGAATGATCAGCTTGTCTGAACCTTTCTGCTTACGGGTTTTTAATCCTTTCGCATATTTTCCGGTTCTTGATCTTGGATGTCCTCCGGAGGCTCTTCCTTCACCACCACCCATCGGGTGATCAACAGGGTTCATAGCCACGCCGCGTACACGCGGACGAACGCCTTTCCAGCGGTTCACACCGGCTTTACCGGCTCTTTCCTGGCTGTGGTCGCTGTTGCTTACCACGCCTACGGTAGCATAACAATTGATCAATATTTTTCTAAGTTCACCACTTGGCATTTTTAATACCCCATACTTTTCTTCTTTATTGCTCAACTGTGCAGAAGATCCGGCGCTGCGCACCAGTTTGCCGCCCTGCCCCGGCTGTAACTCAATATTGTGTACGTTTGTACCCAAAGGCATGTTCTTTAACTGCAATGCATTTCCAACCTCAGGGGCAACACTATCGCCACTTACTATCACAGATCCTACCTGCAAACCCTGGGGGGCAATAATGTACCTTTTTTCGCCATCAGCATAGTTAAGCAGGGCAATAAAAGCGGTACGGTTAGGATCGTATTCAATTGAAGCCACAGTGGCATTAATATTCTTCTTATCCCTTTTAAAATCTACTACACGGTATTTCTGTTTGTGTCCGCCACCAATATAACGCATGGCGCGACGACCCTGAAAATTACGTCCTCCCGACCTGGGTTTGGCTTCCAACAGACTTTTTTCGGGTGTATCC
>CAMPJQ010000383.1 GCA_946886925.1 uncultured Terrimonas sp. | reverse complement strand
TTATATCCCACAGACACAAGGGCGGAAAAACAAAAAGGATTTAAATGGCTATGGATTACCTCGTCTGCTGTGGCATCTCTTCTGGTTTTCTTTATTGTTTTTTATAAATGGGAGAGCAATGCAGATAAAAAAAAAGAACGGGTAGTAGCTCAAAACACGGTGAGTACCAGGCGTGGTTCTAAGTCTAAAATTCAACTCCCCGATGGCACAATGGTCTGGCTGAACGCTGATAGTAAAGTTGTATACGATGAAAATTTCAGGGGCGATTTCAGAGAAGTACATCTGGAAGGAGAAGCGTTTTTTGATGTGGTAAAAGATAAAGCCCGTCCGTTTATTATACATACCAAAGCAATTGATATAAAAGTATTGGGTACTGCCTTTAATGTAAGGGCATATGAAACGGAGAGAAGTACAGAGACCTCCCTTTTCAGAGGTGAAGTAGAAGTGACCCTCCACAGCAACCCTGAAAAAAGAATTGTGCTGAAGCCGAATGAAAAGCTCCTGGTGAACAATAAAATTCCGCAACTAATTGCTGGTGGCAACAAAAAAAAGGGAAAGCTGCATGTAACAGAACCCAATATAACGATAGCCAACGTACACTTTGAAGACAAAGACAGCAGTGCCCTGGAAACTTTATGGATCAAAAATAAACTCGTATTTGATGCGGAAAGCCTGGAACAGGTGGCTCAAAAAATTGAAAGATGGTACGATGCAAAAGTGATCATTAACAACGAAGAACTGAAGCATATGGAATACAGCGGCATTTTTGATAATGAAAGTGTTGAACAGGTTATTGAAGCATTGCACATTACCGGCAATTTCAAATATAAGATCACAAAAAATGTTGTTACCATATGGTGAGCTACCTGCACTGATATTATAAAAAGACGCATAAACTATATTAATAACCAAACTGTCTGCGAATGAATAAATAACCTCAATTTTTTAAAATAAGAAGCGGAGAATGATTACGGCATCCTCCGCCATGCTTAAAGACAAAACTACCCTCAGCGGGGTAGCTATCATCATTAAATCAAAACCAAGATATGAAAAAAACTCAATACGGTGTATCACCCGATACGCACCGTGTGTTAATTAAATACCTGCTCATGACGAAACTGGTCATATTGCTGATCTTCGCATTTTCTACCCAGGGATTTGCCCGCACCTATGGGCAAGGAATCAGCCTTAACCTGGAAAGGGTGCATTTAAAAAAAGTTTTAAAAACCATCGAGCAACAGGGCGATTTCAGATTTGTTTATAAAGACCAGTTACTGAAAGGGAATCAACTGGTGAGCATTGAAGTAGCAAATGCCAGTTTGGATGAAGTGTTAAGCAGAGTATTGGAAAATACAAAGCTCACCTATCGCAGGATGAGTGATCACCTGGTAGTAATTGCCGGTAATGAGCCGGCCGACCAGTTATTGCTGGCACAAAAGGCAATAGTTGTTACAGGAAAAGTAACCGGCGAAACCGGTGATCCACTCGCAGGTGTATCGGTTATCGAAAAAACCACAAACAATGGTACGTTCACCGCTGCAGACGGAGCATTTTCTATCGAAGTGAGTAGTGCCAGCGCGGTGCTGGTGTTTAGTTATATAGGGTTTAAAAGTACCGAAGTATCGGTTAACGATCGCACGGAATTAGGCAGTATTATCATGACGCCCGATGTAACAAGCATGTCGGACATAGTTGTGGTAGGATATGGAAGTGTACGTAAAAAAGACCTTACGAGTTCTGTGGTAACGGTTACCAGCAAGGATTTTTTACCGGGCGCCGTGAATAGCCCTATGCAAATGATTGACGGAAAAGTAGCGGGATTAACGGTCTCCAACCCTGCGGCTGCAGATCCGAACAGAGGCACCGATGTTCAGGTAAGGGGTGCCGGCTCTTTCAGGGCAGGCAACGGCCCGCTTATTATTATTGATGGCGTGCCTGGTGGCGACCTTCGCAATATTGCACAGCAGGATATTGAATCGATTACTGTGCTAAAGGACGCCGCTTCTGCAGCTATATATGGGTCCCGGGGTGCTGGTGGTGTTATTTTGGTTCAAACCAAAAGAGGTAAAGCCGGTAAGGTTAGTCTTACATACGATAGTTATATAGAACATGACGCCGTGGCTGCCAAGCCCAACATTCTTTCGGCAGAAGAATTTCTTTCGCACAACAGGGATGTTGATTTGGGCTCAAGGACCAACTGGTATGATGAACTTATCCGGGAAAACAATTTCGGACAAAATCATTTTCTTTCTATTTCGGGCGGCAATGAAAATTCGGTGTTCCGGATCTCCGGAAATTATCGTACCAAGCAGGGTATTGATATAGCCACCGACAGAAAAGAATCGGGTTTAAGGGCGAACTTTCTTCAAAAAGCAATAGACGGATTGCTTGAAATAAGCGGAAACGTTTCTTACAGAACCGCTAAAGAAGAATACACCAACTACGGCGCATTCAAACAGGCCGTAAAACTTAATCCTACTATTGCTATTATGGACGCGGATGATCCAACAAGGTACAATACCCTGCAGGGTTTTGATACGTATAACCCTGTGCAGGACCTTAAAGCAAGGGAAAATGGTGCAGATCAAACCTACTCTATTGTAGATCTCAATTTCAAATTGAATATCACAAAGGATTTAAATACGGAAGTGAAATTAGCCAGGCAGGGACATGACATGCTCCGCAGGGAATACTACAATGGCAAATCGGCCGAATCTGTAAACAACGGGTATATAGGAAGAGCCCGTTTGCAAAGTGAAAAATGGCTCGACTATACGCTGGAATGGCTGGGTAATTATGCAAAGAGAATAGACAGGCATGATTTGCGTGTGGTGGCCGGCTATTCGTACCAGGAATTCAATAACCAGGGATTCTGGTCGCAAAACAGGCGTTTCCCTTCAGACGCGGTTTCCTATAATAATATTGGCGCTGGAAATTACGGTAACGGCCAGGCGATCAACATGACAGATGTAATGGGCTCCTGGAAAAGCAAAGAAAAGAACATCGCGTTTTTGGGACGGGCAAATTATAATTTCGATGATACTTATTTCTTAACGGTATCTGCCCGATATGAAGGCAATACCAAATTTGGTGCAGATAACAAATGGGGGTTGTTCCCGTCTGCTTCTGCCGCATGGCGCATTTCCAATTTACCTGCTTTTCAAAGCATATCGGCCATTAACGATCTTAAAGTCCGGTTCTCTTATGGCGTAACGGGGCGTTCCGGCTTCGACAGGTATACCTCTCTTGCCAAATATCAGGGTTATGGCAGGTATCAGAATGATGACGGGCAATGGATACAGGTATATGGACCAGGCAATAATTATAATCCCGATTTGCGCTGGGAAAAGCAAATTGCTTATAACCTGGGTGTTGACTTTGGATTGTTCAATAACCGTTTAAGCGGTAGTATCGATGCATTCCTGCGCAAAGGAAGTGATCTGATCAACGATTACCTGGTGCCTGTTCCTCCCTATTTGCACGATCGCATGTTCGTTAACGTGGGTACGCAAAGCAACAGGGGAATTGAACTTACTTTAAACTGGAACGCTATTCAGGGTAAGGATTTCAGCTATACAACCAATGTTACGGGATCGTATATCAAATCAAAAATGGATAAATTCTCCAATGATAAATTTAAAGCTGACCGCAGGTTTATGGGCGATCTTCCTTCGCCAGGCAATCCCGGTCCTGCTTATCTTTTAAGAGAAGGTACAGAAATTGGCAGCTTTTGGGGTTATAAATATGCGGGAGTGGATGATGAGGGGAAAATATTAATATGGAAAGATGCTGTGGTAGGGAAAGAAGCAATTGTTGCTTCTTCAGATGCCGATGCAGAAAGAGACAAAACGTTTATTGGCAATGGCATGCCGCGCTATGAGCTGGCGTGGGGGAACACGTTCACTTATAAAGCATTTGACCTGGCATTGTTCTTTCGCGGAAGGTTCGACTACGAAATCATCAATTTGTACCAGATGTATTTTGGTTTGCAGGCAGAACCTAATGTAAACCTGCTGCAGGATGCCTATACGC